>NZ_JAELTR010000009.1:0-93681 GCF_016428945.1 Chromobacterium sp. ASV23 | reverse complement strand
GCGGCCAAACCCGCAGGGCCGGGCGCCTTTCGCGCCGACTCTTCGTTGTTCCGCGCTGGCAGAGAATGACTATGCGGCGCGCGAAACGCCTCGATTCGGCGCAAAACGCATCCCGGCGCGACCGCTCACCAAACGTCAACAGCCCCTAAGGCGACAGCATTTATCAGCACGTCCTCGGCAGGGCCGCAACAGCCTGCCCAGCCATCAATGCAGCTTCAACGCCGGCCGCGCCGCGCGGCGCAGCTTGTCGCCGATGAACAGCAGGACCGCCAGCACCCAGCCGTGCACCGCTGCCTGGTGCATGCGGTACAGCGAGGCGTAGATCAGCTTCGCGCCGCGGCCTTCCACGTGGTAATCGCGCTTTGGCCCCACCACGGCCGCCAGGCTGCCGACCGCGGTATGCTTGCCCAGCGACACCATCATGCCCTGCGGCTTGAAGACAAACGGCCGCGCCGGCTTGTCGTCCAGCCGGCGCGCCAACTCTTCGGCCAGATAGCGCGCCTGCTGGTGCGCCACCTGGGCGGTGGCCGACAGCATGCGGCCGCTGTCGCCGTCCGGCGCGGCGGCGCAATCGCCCATCGCGTAGATGCAGTCGCCGCCGGCGCAATGCAGCCGGGTGTCCACCACCAGCTGATTGACGCGGTTCACTTCCAGACCGTCCAGCGTGGCCAGCCAGGCCGGCGCTTTGACGCCGGCAGCCCACACCGTGATGTCGGCCTCGATCTTGCGGCCATCCTTCAACGCCACGCCATCGGCCTCCACCGCGGCCACCAGGCTATTGGTCAGCACCTGGATGCGCTTGCCAGCCAATTGCTCCTCGGCGTAAGCGGACAGCGACGGCGGCGCGGCGGCCAGGATGCGCTCGGCGCCTTCTATCACGCTGATCCTCACCCGCTCCGGCTGCAGACGCGCGCCATAGTGGTGCAGTTCGCACATGGTATGGTTCAGCTCGGCGGCCAGTTCCACGCCGGTGGCGCCGCCGCCGACGATGGCGATGGACAGCGCGCGCGCCGGCGCCGCGGCGCCGCTGGCGCGGAAGGCCTGCTCCAGCACCCGATGGCGCAGCTTTTCGGCATCGGCCGGCGTGTTCAGGAACATCGCGTGCTCGGCCACGCCGGGCGTGCCGAAGTCGTTGGCCTGGGCGCCCACCGCGATCACCAGCCAGTCATAGGACACATCGCGCGCCGGGCTCAGTTCGCTCCCATCCTGGCTCTGGATGGCAGACAGCCGTATCGTGCGTTGCGCCTGGTCCAGGCCGGTCATGTAGCCGAATTCGAAATCGTAGCCGTTGCGGTAGCCGTGGGCGAAGTAATTGACTTCGTCCTCGCCGGTATTCAGCGCGCCGGTGGCCACTTCGTGCAGCAGCGGTTTCCAGATGTGAGTAGGCGAGCCATCGACCAGCACGATCTGCGCGCGGTGGCGCGCGCCCAATGTGCGGCCCAAACGGGTGGCCAGCTCCAGCCCCCCGGCGCCTCCCCCGACAATGACGATGCGCGGCAGCGCCGCGTTGCGGCTTAACATAAGCAGCTCCTGATGAGTGGTATTTTTGGCCAAGATTACCGCATTTTTCCGGCCATCAACGGTGAACGGCGAAAATTAGCCAGCGTCATGGGCGGGTCATGCCAATGGCGCGTAAACGCTGCGGATAATCGCGCGCCGACGGGTAGCTTATCCACAGCCATACTAGATTTTGATTTTTATCCACAGATCATGCGCATGATCCATGCTTGCGCCAGCAGCCTAGTAGGGCGGATGCCCCACAGGGGCGATCCGCCATGCCGCGGCATCGCCGGCCGAACCTTTCGAATGAATGCGTTCGCATGAAGGCATTGCGCGGGCAAGACCTGCCGGCCTGCCCGCCCTACGCGGTTGACGTAAGAATCGACGGGCCAGCGCGGAACAGGGGCGGATCGCCCCGCAAGCGCGGGCATCCGCCCTACAGCAGATTTTTGGCCAGCAGCGCCGCCAGCAGCAGGGCGATCAGCAGCAGCAGGAAATTCTGCCGCTTCTGTTCGCGCATCAGCTGGATATAGCCTTCCACCAACAAGTCGGTTTTGGCCGAGCTCAGCGTATCGTTCAGCTTGCGCGGCAAGGTCGGCAAGGTAGTAGCCCATTGCGGCGCCTCGTGCTTCAGCGTGCGCAACAGGCCGCGCCAACCGACCTGCTCGTTCATCCACTTGGTCAGGAAGGGCTTGGCGGTGTCCCACAGGTCCAGCTCCGGGTCCAGCTGGCGACCCAGGCCTTCGATATTCAGCAAAGTCTTCTGCAGCAACACCAGCTGCGGCTGGATTTCCACATTGAAGCGGCGGCTGGTTTCAAACAGCCGCAACAGCACCATGCCGAAGGAAATTTGCGACAGCGGCTTCTCGAAGATCGGTTCGCACACGGTGCGCACCGCGGCTTCCAGCTCCTCGGCGCGGGTATCCTTCGGCACCCAGCCCGATTCGATGTGGGCGGTGGCCACGCGGTGGTAATCGCGGTTGAAGAAAGCCAGGAAGTTGACCGCCAGATAGTGCTTGTCGGTATCGGTGAGGCTGCCGACGATGCCGAAGTCCAGCGCGATATAGCGGCCGTCGGCGGCCACGAAGATATTGCCCGGATGCATGTCGGCATGGAAAAAGCCGTGGCGGAACACTTGGGTGAAAAAGATTTCCACGCCGTAGCGGCTGAGCTTGCTCAAATCGATGCCGGCCTGTCGCAGCCGCTCAACCTGGCCTACCGGAATGCCGTGCATCCACTCCAGCGTCAGCACTTCGCGGCTGGAGTAGTCGTAGAACACTTCCGGCACGATCAGCTTGTCCGAGCCCTTGAAGTTGCGCCGCAGCTGCGAGGCGTTGGCCGCCTCGTGCATCATGTCCAGCTCGTCGTGCAGGTATTTGTCGAACTCGGCCACCACTTCGCGCGGCTTCAGCCGCTTGCCGTCGGCGAACAGCTTCTCCACCCAGCCGGCCAGCGTGCGCATCAGCGACAGGTCCTGCTCGATCACCGGCAAAATGCCGGGCCGCAGCACCTTGACCGCCACTTCGCGGCCGCGGCTGCCGTCCGCTTGCCGCAGCCAGGCCTTGTGCACCTGGGCGACGGAGGCGCTGGCCACCGGGGTCAGGTTGAAATCGACATAGATTTCATCGATCTTGCGGCCCAGGCTGCTTTCCACCACCTGTTGCGCCAGCGCGCCGTCGAACGGCGGCACCCGGTCTTGCAGCAAGGCCAGCTCGTCGGCGTATTCCGGCGGCAGCAGGTCGCGCCGCGTGGACAGCACCTGGCCGAACTTGACGAAGATCGGCCCCAGGCTCTCCAGCGCCATGCGCATCCGCGCCGGCAGGGGCGCGGCGGTGTCGCGTGGGATAGGACACAGGCGGAGCAGCTTGTGCAGGAAGGCCAGCCTGGAATGCCCTTCCAGGAAATCATCCAGACCGTAGCGGTACAGGGTGGCAACAATCTTCAGCGAGCGCGATATCGACATAAAGTCCGTCAGGTCTGGGAATTCTGTTTATTGTTGAGCGCGGCTTCCAGCCGCTCCAGCCGCTTGTCCAGCCGGCCGGCGTCATCACGCAGCTTGTCCACGTCTTGCACGAAGCGGCCCACCTGATGCCGTCCAGCCAGCACGGCGCCGTCTTCGCGCAAGTGCTCCAGCCAGTTGTCGGCCAGGCGGAAGGCCAACTGCCCCTTGAAGCCGAACAGGCCGCGCGCCAGCGTTTCGATGCGCTGCGCCGCCACATCGCCAAGCACCCGCGACAGGTCTTCGCTGGCGTGCCATTGCAGCTGGCCGAGGATGCGGCCGAGCGCGGCGGCCAGCTCGGCGTCGCCCTCCAGCGCGATGTCCGACAACTGCGGCGCCTGACCGGTCAGGTGCGAGAACAGCACGCCGTGGCGCAACACCAGCTTGGCTTCCGGCTCGCCCTCGCAGGCGGCCAGCCAGCCCTCATCGGTAATCACGCCGGCCACATGCAGCGGCGGCAGCGCGATGGCGACCCGCCGGCCGACAAAGCGCGCCAGCTCGGCGCGGCGCGCCGGATGCTGGTTCAAGAGATGGTTGAATGCGGCGATGGTCAGGGCCATGTGTTTACTCCGGTGAACCGTCACGCCCGCCAGCGCCAATGCCAGGGCTCGTACAGATAGCCGCTGGCGTTGCCGCGCGGGTAGCTCAGATGAAAGCCGAAATCCGCCGCCCGCCGCTCAAGCCAGTCAAAGGCGGCGGTGGTTTCAAACGCATCCTCCAGCGGCGGCGAGCCGAGCGCGCCGATATCGACGGCGCAGCCGCTATGGTGCTCGCTGAAGCCGGGCGCGGCGCTGACTCGCAGTATCTCGTCCAGCCGCTGGCCGCGCGCCAGTTTGGCGGCCACGATTTCATGCTGCCGCGCCACGCTGCGAAAAGCGGACAGCAGGAACATCTCCACGCCCTCGTCCGCCGCCGCGCGTCGCATAGCCTGCCAGGCGGCCGCCGCCGCTGGGACGAGGTGAAACTCTCGCCCTTCGGCATTGGTCTCCGCCAACGCCAGCTCGGCCGGCTCGGCATGGATTTCCAGCCCCCGCGCGAGCAAGTCAGCCGGAGCGATACCCAGCTCGGCCAGACGCGCCGCCAGCTCCGGCGTCATCAGAACTTGACGCCCTTGTGCAGCGCAACAACGCCGCCGGTCAGATTATGGTAGTCCACCTTGCCGAAGCCCGCGTCCAACATCATCTGCTTCAGCGTCTCCTGATCGGGATGCATGCGGATCGATTCAGCCAGGTACTGGTAGCTGTCGGCGTCGTTCGCCACCAGCTTGCCCATGATGGGCAGGGCCTTGAAGGAGTAGAAGTCGTAGAACGGCGACAAGGGCTTCCACACCTTGGAGAACTCCAGCACGAACAGCTTGCCGCCCGGCTTCAGCACGCGGCACATCTCCTTCAGCGCCGCGTCCTTGTGCGTCATGTTGCGCAGGCCGAAAGCCACCGACACCGCGTCGAAATAATTGTCCGGGAACGGCAGCTTCTCGGCGTCGGCCAGCGACACCGGCAAGATCATGCCTTCGTCCAGCAGGCGGTCGCGCCCCACGGTCAGCATCGAGCTGTTGATGTCGGTCAGCCAGACTTCGCCGCTCTTTCCCACGCGCTTGGCCCAGCCGCGCGCCAGGTCGCCTGTGCCGCCGGCGATGTCCAGCACCTTGTCGCCGGCGCGCACGCCAGAGGTGGTCAGCGTGAAATGCTTCCACACCCGGTGCAGGCCGCCGGACATCAGGTCGTTCATCACATCGTACTTGCCGGCCACCGAGTGGAAGACTTCGGCCACCTTGCTGGCCTTCTCGCTCTCCGCCACGGTCTTGTAACCGAAATGCGTGGTCTTATCCATGTTCACTCCCTGCTCGCGCCGGCGGCGGCGAGCTTGTCCAGATATTGCTGCCAGTACTGGTCGCGCTTGGCGCCCAGCTCGTATAGATAGCTCCAGCTGTAGAGGCCGCTGTCGTGGCCATCGTCGAAGGTGATCTTCAGCGCATAATGGCCCATGGGCTCCAGCGCGGTGATGCCGACATGGCGCTTGCCGGTCTGCAGCTTCTCCTGACCCACGCCATGGCCGCGCACTTCGGCCGAAGGCGAATAGACGCGCAGATACTCGCACGGCAGCTCGAAACGGGCACCATCGTCAAAGGCGATCTCCAGCACCTTGGAGATTTGGTGCAGCTGGATTTCCACCGGCTGCGCGGCGTCGGGGGTGAGTCCGGACATGGCCTTATCCTCGGTTAAATCCTGAAAAAACTCATTAGCCACTTAATCCACGAAAACCACAAAAAACGACCGTAAACAAAGCGCTTAAAACTCACACAGACTTCCACACCTTCTTTGTGCGTTTTTCTCGTGTCGTTTCGTGGATTTCGTGGCTAAAAAACGCTCAATCAATCTTTCCGTTCCAGCAGCATGGCGTCGCCGTAGCTGAAGAAACGGTATTGCTGCTCCACCGCATGGCGGTAGGCATGAAACATCTCGTCATAGCCGGCGAAGGCCGACACCAGCATCAGCAGCGTCGATTTCGGCAGATGGAAATTGGTCAGCAGGCGGTCCACCACGCGGAAACGGTAACCTGGCGTGATGAAGATGTCGGTCTCGCCGCGTCCCGCTTTCAGTTCGCCATGCTGCGCGGCCGATTCCAGCGCGCGCACGCTGGTGGTGCCGATCGCCACCACGCGGCCGCCGCGGGCGCGCGCCGCGGCGACGGCGTCCACCGTGGACTGCGGAATATCGTAGATCTCGCTGTGCATCTTGTGATCGGCCACATTGTCCACCTTCACCGGCTGGAAAGTGCCGGCGCCGACATGCAGCGTGACGAAGGCGGTGGCGATGCCTTGCGCCTGCAGCGTCGCCAGCATGTCATCGGTGAAGTGCAAACCGGCGGTAGGCGCCGCTACCGCGCCCTGCTCGCGGGCATAGACGGTCTGGTAGCGCTCGTCGTCGTCCTGCTCGGCGCTGCGTTCGATATAAGGCGGCAGCGGCAGCTTGCCGGACGCCTCCAGAATATCGTAGACGTTCTCTTCGGCCAGGAAACGCAGCTTGAACATCGAGTCGTGGCGTTCCACCATCTCCGCTTCCCAGCGGCCGGCGAAAATCAGCCGGCTGCCCGGCTTGGGCGACTTGGACGCGCGGACATGCGCCAGCGCGGTATGGTCGTCCAGCACGCGTTCAATCAGCGCCTCAACCTTGCCGCCGCTGGCTTTTTCGCCGAACAGGCGGGCGCGGATGACGCGGGTGTCGTTGAATACCAGCAAATCGCCGGCTTGCAAACGCGATGGGAAATCGGCGAAAGTGAGGTCGGACAGCGTCATGCCGTCCACATGCAACAGTCGGCTGGCGCCGCGCACGGCCGGCGGGTGCTGGGCGATCAAGGCCTCAGGCAGGTGGTAATCGAAATCGGAGAGCTGCATGGTGAAAGCTATGGTTCAGAACCGGCCGATTATACCTGCGCCCAACCATCGGGCACAGTGCCGGGAACGCCAATACCCGATGCCATGGCGTACTAGACGCGTAAATATTTTCTTGACATATTGCAGATACGCTACACTGCGGCACCCTGATTCAGCTAAGTTTTTTACTCTAAAACCAAGATCTTGCCCTGCATTCCAGCCGCTAAACGATTGTTTTAATTTCTGCAAACGCTGGACATCTTGCTGCGAAGTGCGGCAAACTCGCGGCCAAGATGAAAAACGGGAGTCAGGCCTTGAGCCGATCCATCCTTGTGCTGCACGGTCCCAACCTCAATCTGCTAGGGGTCAGGGAGCCACAACACTACGGCCGGGACACACTTGACGCCATCAACCAGCGGCTGGCCGATCAGGCCAAAGCCGCCGGCTTTGCTTTGACAGCATTGCAGAGCAACGCCGAGCATGTACTGATTGAACGCATACATCAATGTCTGGATGACGGCACCGCCTTCATCCTGATCAATCCGGCGGCGTTCACCCATACCAGCGTCGCGCTGCGCGATGCCCTGGCGGCGGTGAAAGTGCCGTTTATCGAAGTGCATCTATCCAATGTCCATGCCCGCGAACCCTTCCGCCAGCATTCGTATTTTTCGGATCTGGCGCTCGGTGTGATTTGCGGGTTGGGCCCCCACGGTTACGAGCTGGCGCTGGCGCACGCGCTGCGGCATTTGTCCGCGCAGCCCTGATCGCCGTAACTGAACACCCCATTCGAAGGATCAACAATGGATTTGCGTAAACTCAAGAAACTGATCGACTTGGTCGAAGAGTCCGGCATCGCCGAACTGGAAGTGACCGAGGGCGAAGAAAAAGTCCGCATCACCCGCGTATCCGCCAACCAACAGCAAGGCTACGCCCAGCCGGTGGCGCAAATGTACGCCGCCGCGCCCGCCGCCCCTGCGGCCGCCGCGCCGGTTGCGGCCGCTGCCCCAGCCCCGGCCGCCGCCAATGAGAACGCGATGAAGTCGCCGATGGTCGGCACCTTCTACCGCTCGCCCAGCCCCGGCGCCAAGTCCTTCGTCGAAGTGGGCCAAAGCGTCAACGCCGGCGACACCCTGTGCATCATCGAAGCGATGAAGCTGATGAACGAGATCGAAGCCGACCGCTCCGGCGTGATCAAGGCCATCCTGGCGGAAGACGGCCAGCCGGTGGAGTACGGCGAGCCGCTGTTCGTCATCGAGTAAGACGCTCCGACGACCTCGCGAGATTCAGGGCACGGCCAAGGTCTGTGCCCTTGTCGTTTGACGTGACAGCAAAGGCCGGTCGATCATCCCGACGCTGGCCGGCTTGTGGAGAATTCCATGTTCGAAAAAATTCTAATCGCCAACCGTGGTGAAATCGCCCTGCGCATCCAACGCGCCTGCCGCGAAATGGGCATCAAGACCGTGGTCGTGCATTCCGAGGCCGACCGCGACGCCAAATACGTGAAGCTGGCCGACGAGTCGGTGTGCATCGGCCCCGCCCCGTCCGCCAAGAGCTATCTCAACGTGCCGGCGCTGATCGCCGCAGCCGAAGTCACCGACGCCCAGGCCATCCACCCCGGCTACGGCTTCCTGTCGGAAAACGCCGACTTCGCCGAGCGCGTCGAGCAATCCGGCTTCGTCTTCATCGGCCCGCGCCCGGACACCATCCGCCTGATGGGCGACAAGGTATCGGCCAAGAACGCGATGATCGAAGCCGGCGTGCCCTGCGTGCCCGGCTCCGACGGCGCCTTGCCGGACGACCCGGTAGAAATCACCAAGATCGCCAAGAAGATCGGCTTCCCGGTCATCATCAAGGCCGCCGGCGGCGGCGGCGGTCGCGGCATGCGCGTGGTGCATACCGAAGGCGCGCTGATCAGCTCGGTGCAGATGACGCGCACCGAAGCCGGCGCGGCGTTCGGCAATCCCACCGTCTACATGGAAAAATTCCTGGAGCATCCGCGCCACATCGAAATCCAGGTGCTGGCCGACGAATACGGCAACGCCATCTATCTGGGCGAGCGCGACTGCTCCATGCAGCGCCGCCACCAGAAAGTGATCGAGGAAGCGCCGGCCCCCGGCATCACCGACAAGCAGCGCCAGAGGATAGGCGAAGCTTGCGCCGAAGCCTGCCGCCGCATCGGCTACCGCGGCGCCGGCACCTTTGAATTCCTGTTCGAAAACGGCGAGTTCTACTTCATCGAGATGAACACCCGCGTGCAGGTGGAACACCCGGTGACCGAAATGATCACCGGCGTGGACATCGTGCAGGAACAGATCCGCATCGCAGCCGGCGAGAAACTGCGCTATAAGCAAAAAGACATCGTGATCTCCGGCCACGCCATGGAATGCCGCATCAATGCCGAGGACCCGTTCACCTTCGTGCCGTCTCCCGGCAAGATCGAGAGCTACCACCCGGCCGGCGGCCCCGGCATCCGCATCGACTCGCACATCTACCAGGGCTACGTCGTGCCGCCCCACTATGACTCGATGGTGGGCAAGCTGATCGCCTACGGCGACACCCGCGAGCAAGCGATGGCCCGGATGCGCGTGGCGCTGTCGGAAATGGCGATTTCCGGCATCAAGACCAATATCCCGCTGCACCAGGAGCTGTTCATGGATGCGGCCTTCCAGCGCGGCGGCACCAGCATCCACTATTTGGAAAACCGCCTGTCGCAGCAGAAAAAAGGGAGCGCCTGATGGCCTGGTTGCAAGCCACCATTGATTCCGATTCCTCTGTCGCCGAACGGCTAGCCGACGCGCTGATGGACGCCGGCGCGCTGTCCACCGCCATCGAGGACGCCTGGGCCGGCACCGACAAGGAGCAGCCCATCTTCGGCGAACCGGGCGAGCCGGTTGACCAGCTATGGAGCCAGAGCCGCATCATCACGCTGTTCGACGAGAACGACGACCCGGCGCTGCTGATCGCCGCCGCCGCCACCGCCTGCCAGCTGGCCATGCCCAGCTACAAGATCGAGCGCGTGGAAGAGCAGGACTGGGTGCGGCTGACCCAATCGCAGTTCGACCCGATCCGCATCTCCGACCGGCTGTGGATCACCCCCACCTGGCACGAGGCGCCGGAGCCGAACGCGGTCAACCTGCAGCTGGACCCGGGCCTCGCCTTCGGCACCGGCAGCCACCCCACCACCAGGCTGTGCCTGCAATGGCTGGACAAGCAGCTGAAAGGCGGCGAGTCCGTGCTCGACTATGGCTGCGGCTCCGGCATCCTGGCCATCGCCGCGCTGAAACTCGGCGCGGCCTCGGCCGTGGGCATCGACATCGACCCGCAAGCGGTGCGCTCAAGCAAGGACAATGCCGAGCAGAACGGCGTGCAGGCCGACTTCTTCCTGCCGGACGCCAATCCGCAAGCCCAATACGACGTAGTGCTGGCCAATATTCTGGCTAATCCGTTGCGCATGTTGGGCGACTTGCTGGCAAACCATGTGAAAACCGGTGGTAGAATCGTGCTTTCCGGCATCCTCGCCGAGCAGGCCGACGAGCTGTCCGCCATCTATAACCAGTGGTTTGAGATGGACGCGCCTGTGTTCGACGAAGGGTGGACACGATTGACAGGAACCCGACGCGCCCAGGTATGACATATACGACACAGTGCCCAAACTGCCAGACCCGTTTCAAGGTCAACGACGTCCAGCTGGCCGCCGCCGACGGACTGGTTCGCTGCGGGCGCTGTTCGCATGTCTTCAAGGCGCCGGATCATTTTGTCATCACGCAGCCGGCGCCCGCGCCGGTTGCGCCTCCCCCGCTGATTACCACGCCGCCGCCAGCCATCACGTCGACCGCCGCGCCCGAGCGCGACCCGATGGACGACTTCGAGCTGGAGGTGCCGGACTTCGACCCGCACGCCAACGCCGCCGAACTCTCCTCGCCGATAGCAGCGGCGCCGCAGTACGACCTTCCTGCCGAGCACGCCGCGCAGCCGGCCGAGCCGCCGGCGGAAGAAGTCGAAGCCTTCCAGCGCGCGCTGGCCGAGGCCATGCAGAACCGCAACATCACGGCGCCGATAGGCAATCCCTTCAATGAGCCGGCCCCCGGCCCGGCCATCGCCGCGGAACCGGAAGTCTTTGGCAGCCGCCGCCGCGCCGAGACGCCGCCGGAACCGGAGCCGATCAAGCCCGCGGCCCGCATCGAGCCGGAGGAGCCGCTGTTCACCGACGCCGATGCCGAGGAGGAAGACGAGGCCCGCAAGCAAAAGCCCGCCGCGCCCTGGCTCAACGGCTTGCTGGCGGCATTCGCCTTGCTGGGCTTGCTGTTTCTGGCCGCGCAACTGGTCTACATCAATCGCACCCGCATCGCCGCCGAGGCGCCGGAAACCCGTCCCGCGCTGGAACAGCTGTGCAAGTCCATGGGCTGCGACGTGCCCTGGCCCACCGACATCGCGCTGATCCGCACCGAATGGTCGGAACTGGCCTTCGTGCCGGACTACCCCAATCTGATCCAGCTGTCCGCCACGCTGAAGAACCACGCCCAGTACGCCCAGGCTTACCCGATGCTGGAAGTGACGCTGAAGGACAGCGACGACCAGGTGCTGATCCGCAAGGTATTCACACCCAAGGAATATCTGAAGCCGGACGACCTCAAGCTGGGCCGCTTCAATGGCAATAGCGAAGTCAAAGTCACCATGCGGCTGGACGCCGGCAAGGTGCACGCCATGGGTTACAGCCTGTATTGGTTCTATCCCTGAGCCCGCGCCCCGCCACGCTCATCAATCGAATGTGAAATTAAACCACTGCTTGAGATGCGAGTTGGGATCACACTTATACTGCTTCAACGCGGCTTCAATTGAGGCCTTGAATGCCTCGCGCGACGCCTCATCCATTCCAACGCTGAAATCCAGACGCACCAGCTGACTCACCAAGCCATTCGCGGCAGTGTCGAAGTACACTGTCGCCTTGACCGTGATTGGGTGCGCGGCCATGACACTAGGCGGGTATTCCGGGGTCGTGACTTTTTCGCAGCCGCCAGCCCATGCGGGGTCCGTACCACACAACAACCCCGCCAGGAGCAAACACTCCTTCAGCATGACCATGACTCCTTGAATAAAAGCCGTGGATTCTATCAAAATGTCATGAATTGAAAAACTCGTGTAGATACTCGACGAACACCCTGACCTTGCCCGGCACATGCCGCCGCACCGGATACACCACGGACAGATCCAGGCAGTGCCAGTCGTACTCCTGCAGCACCGGCACCAGGCTGCCATCGGCCAGCGCTTTCTCCAGCAGAAAACGCGGCTGCAAGACGATGCCCATGCCGTGCACCGCGGCGTCGGTCAATACGTCGCCGTTATTAGCGCGCAGCGCCCCCTTCACTCTCACCTTGTCCTGGCTGCCGTCGGGCCCGCGGTAATCCCAGATGTTGGGCTGAGCCGTCAAGGCGTACAGCAGGCACTGATGCTCGGCCAGCTCCGCCGGGTGGCGCGGCGTGCCGTGGCGCGCCAGGTAGTCCGGCGATGCCGCCACCAGGTCGCGGATCTGCGCCAAGCGCCTGGCCACCAGGGTGGAGTCGGTCAGATTGGATACCCGCAGCGCCAGATCGAAGCCTTCCTCCACCAGATCCACCCGCCGGTCGTTCAGGTTCAGCTCCACTTCGATGCGCGGATGACGCTGATGGAAACCGCCGATGATGGCGCCGAGGTAGCGCATGCCGAACGATACCGGGGCCGACAGCCGCAAGCGCCCCACCGGCTCGCTGGCGCCGTGCGATAGCCGCGCGTCCAGTTCATCCAGCTCCGCCAGCAGGCTGCCTGCCTGCGCCAGATAGGTCTCGCCGGCTTCGGTCAGCGACAGCTTGCGCGTGGTGCGATGCATCAGCCGCGCGCCCAAGCGGTTTTCCAGCGCCGCCACCAGCTTGGTCACCATCGCCCGCGACAACTCCAGCCGCTCCGCCGCGGCGACAAAGCTGCCCAGTTCCGCCACCGCGACGAAGGCGCGTATTTCCGAAAAACGGTCCATATAGTTTCTTATTGGTAAATAATAATTTCAATAGAACGATATTTATTGAATATAAGGCCGATGGTCAAATAGCGCCATCCCCATTCTTCAGGAACAAACACCATGAACCGTCTGCAAAACCCCTACCTCGCCACGCTTTTGCTGCGCGTGGCGCTGGGTCTGATGTATCTGTCGCACGGCGCATTGAAACTTTTCGTCTTTGGTCCGGCCGGCACCGCCGGCTACTTCGCCAGCCTGGGTTTGCCCGGCTTCTTTGGCTATATCGCCATCCTGGTGGAAATCGTCGGCGGCCTGCTGCTGTTGGCCGGCATCCAGGCGCGCTGGGTGGCGCTGCTGCTGATTCCGCAGCTTCTGGGCGCCATCGTGCTGGTTCATGCCGCCAATGGCTGGATGTTCGCCAATGCCGGCGGCGGCTGGGAATATCCGGCCTTCCTGATCGCCGCATCGCTGGCGCTGTTCCTGCAAGGCGATGTCAAGCGCGCCCGCGCCGCCTAAGACCCGCTAATCAAACCCCTGATCCTGCGTTGCGCCTCCTTGCCGTACTCAAGTACTGTCTGCGTCGGCTCGCCTTGGCTCAGGTTCTCTAACGAGATTTTGTGAGCAGCTCTAAATGCCCTTTCATCCGGCCCTCCCGGGCCGGATGCCGCCTTTCTCCGTTTTAGAGTTGCATTACAAAAATGCAACAACCGCCCCGCCGCCCTTCCCGCCGCTAATTCCAGCGCAATCAAGCTACAATAACGGGCTTGCCCAGCTATGGTGCAACGCAGCACTTAATTCGAACAATTCAGACTTGCACATTTTCTTGATTGCCATCAAGCTGCTGCGTAATTTGCGTGTAGTTTAACTACAAACCTTGGCAAGATATAACGCAACCCAGTCGTCGATGTCTGCAGATGGCGACCTGTATATAATCGCCGAAAGCCAGTCAGGACAAGCCAAGCCGTCAAGAGGCGCAGAAATGGCCCTTGAGCTGGCGCAAACAAGAACCGGTTTGATTGACGCTCGTAATAAAACGACTGGAATTATCCACGAATTGAGGAGTTTCTCATGGGCACCTCCGCACCAAGACTAGACATCCTGGCCCCCCTCTCTGGATGGCTGGTCCCCTTGGACAGCGTTCCGGACCCGGTATTCGCCGGCAAAATGGTCGGCGACGGCATCTCGCTTGACCCCACCTCCGGCAGCCTGCTGGCGCCGGTCGGCGGCGTGGTCAGCAACCTGCATCCGGCCCATCACGCTCTCACCATCACCACTGCGGAAGGCGTGGAAGTCATGGTGCACGTGGGCATCGATACCGTGATGCTGAAGGGCGAAGGCTTCTTCCCGCTGATCGAACAAGGCCAGCAAGTCAGCGCCGGCCAGCCGGTCATCGACTTCGATCTGGACCTGGTGGGACGCAAGGCCGCCAGCCTGTTGACGCAGATCATCATCACCAACGGCGAGACCGTGGCCCGCATGCAGCCGGCCACCGGCATGGTGGATGCCGGCAAGAACGTGGTGCTGTCGCTGCAGCTGGCCAACGGCAAGGATGTGCTGCAAGCCGTTGTCGGCGAGCCGCAACTGTCCGCCGACATCACCATCGGCAACCCGGCCGGCCTGCATGCTCGTCCGGCCGCCGTGTTCGCCAGCAAGGCCAAGAGCTTCGGCTCCGACATCCAGCTGCTCCTGGATGGCAATGAAGCCAATGCCAAGTCGGTGGTCGCCATCATGGGCCTGTCGACCAAGTTCGGCGACAAGGTGCGCATCCGCGCCCAGGGCGACGATGCCGCCACCGCCATCGCGGAACTGACCCAACTGCTGAATGACCGCTGCGGCGAGAAAGCCGACGAGGCGCCGCTTGCGCCGGCTGCCGCTCCGGCCGCGGCCCAGCAACAGGACAGCGACACCCAGCTGGCTGGCGTGGGCGCTTCGCCCGGCATCGCCATCGGCCGCATCGTCCATCACCGCCTGCAGGAGTTCGACGTGCCGGAACAGGGCAAGGGCGCCAATGTGGAACAGCAGGCCTTCGCCCGCGCCACCGAGGAAGCCGCCGCCCAGCTGGATCTGGTCAAGGCGCAACTGACCGACCCGGCCAAGCAGGCCATCCTGTCCATGCACCAGGAACTGCTGCAAGACCCGGACCTGCTGGCGCAAACCTATACCGGCCTAGCCGACGGCAAGTCCGCCGCCTGGTCCTGGCGCGCCGCCTTCAGTGCCTACTCCGCCCGTCTGGAAGCGCAGGACAACGCCCTGCTGCGCGAACGCGCCAACGACATCCGCGACGTGGGCCGCCGCGTGCTGGCCCTGCTGGCCGGCGTGAAGCAGGCCTCGCTGGAACTGCCGGCCGGCTCCATCCTGATCGCCGAAGACCTGGCCCCGTCCGACACCGCCTCGCTGGATCCGTCCAAGGTGATGGGCTTCTGTACCCGCACCGGCGGCGCCACCAGCCACGTGGCCATCCTGGCGCGTTCGCTGGGCATCCCGGCGATCTGCGGCATCTCGCAGTCCGCGCTGAAGCTGCCGGAAGGCCTGCAAGTGATTCTGAACGGCAATGAAGGCACGCTGGCGATCGCCCCGACTGCTGAAGACCTGGCCGCCGCCGAGCAGGAAATCGCCCGCCTGGCTGAACGCCGCGCGTCCGAAGCCAAGAGCTCCATGCAGCCGGCCGCCACAAGCGACGGCGTGCGCATCGACGTGGTGGCCAATATCCGCAACGCCGCCGACGCGCGCGAAGCGGTGGCCAAGGGCGCCGAAGGCGTGGGCCTCTTGCGCTCGGAATTCCTATTCGACAACCGCGACACCGCGCCGACCGAACAGGAACAGGCGGCAGAATATTGCGCCGTGGCCGAAGCCCTGGGCAAGGACCGCCCGCTGGTGGTGCGCACGCTGGACGTGGGCGGCGACAAGCCCCTGTCCTACCTGCCGCTGCCCAAGGAAGACAACCCCTTCCTGGGCCTGCGCGGCATCCGCGTCAGCCTGGACCGTCCTGACCTGTTGCGCACTCAGCTGCGCGCCATTCTGCAGGCCGCGCCGCTGACCAAGCTGCACATCATGTTCCCGATGGTGGCCTCGCTGGAAGAGCTGCGCGCCGCCAAGGCCATTCTGGCCGAGGAACAGGCCGCCGCCGGCGTCACCGACGTCAAGGTCGGCATCATGGTGGAAGTGCCGTCGGCTGCCGTGCTGGCCGCTCGCTTCGCGCCGGAGGTGGACTTCTTCTCCATCGGCACCAACGACCTGACCCAGTACGTGCTGGCGATGGACCGCGGCCACCCGCAACTGGCCAAGCAGGCCGACGCGCTGCACCCGGCGGTGCTGGCGATGATCGCGCTGACCTGCGAAGGCGCGCGCGCTCACGGCAAATGGGTAGGCGTATGCGGCGGCTTGGCCTCGGACGAACGCGCCGCGCCGCTGCTGGTGGGCATAGGCGTGACCGAACTGTCCGCCAGCACCCCGGCCGTGGCCTCGGTCAAAGCCACGCTGTCGCGCTGGAGCCTGGACGAGTGCCAGCAACTGGCCAAGGATGTGTTGGCGCTGTCCACCGCGACCGACGTCCGCCACTACCTGAATCAACACGCTCGTTAATCGGATAAGCGCCGACGCGGCGGGAGCTGCGGCGCCGGATGGGGAGACCGCCAGGGCAACCTGGCGCCGTCCGGCGCCACCTAGCGCAGCATCCAGCCACGGCGGTGCTTTATAGAGGGGACGGCCTCACAGCCGCTCGACATTCCATAAGCATGTCAAAGCAGGATAATAATCATGTTTAGTCAATCGTTCGCTTTTCTGCAGAAGATAGGCAAGGCGCTGATGCTTCCAGTAGCGGTGCTGCCTGTCGCGGGCCTGCTGCTCGGCATCGGCGCCACCGACTTCCACACCCAGAACGCCATCGCTCTGGCGATCCTGTCGCTGATGAAGCACTCCGGCGATGTGATCTTCGGCAACCTGCCGCTGATCTTCGCCGTCGGCGTGGCGCTCGGCTTCACGGAAAACGATGGCGTGGCCGCCATCGCCGCGGTGATCGGCCATCTGGTCACCACCGTCACCCTGGGCGTGATGGCCGGCATCATGGGTGTGGAAACCGCCACCATCATGGGCCTGCCGTCGATTCAGACCGGCGTGTTCGGCGGCATTCTGGCCGGCGGTCTGGCAGCCTATATGTTCAACCGCTTCTACCGGATCAATTTGCCCGAATACCTGGGCTTCTTCGCCGGCAAGCGTTTTGTTCCGATCATCACCGCCATCGGCGCCATCGGCCTGGGCGTGATCCTGTCCTTCATCTGGCCTCCGATCGGCAACGGCATCAAGGCGTTCTCGCAATGGGCCGCCGTCAGCGACCCGCGCACCGCCGCCACGGTGTACGGCTTCGTCGAGCGTCTGCTGATCCCGTTCGGTCTGCACCACATCTGGAACGTGCCGTTCTTCTTTGAAATCGGCGCCTTCCCCGACCCGGTGACCGGCAAGGTCATCCACGGCGACATCGCCCGCTTCTTTGCCGGCGACCCGACCGCGGGCATCCTGTCCGGCGCCTTCCTGTTCAAGATGTTCGGCCTGCCGGCCGCCGCCATCGCCATCTGGCACTCGGCCAAGCCGGAAAACCGCGTCAAGGTGGGCGGCATCATGATCTCCGCCGCGCTGACCTCGTTCCTGACCGGCATCACCGAGCCGATCGAGTTCTCCTTCCTGTTCGTGGCGCCGATCCTGTACGTGATCCACGCCGTGCTGGCCGCTTCCACCCAGTTCGTGGCCAACACCCTGGACATGCACATGGGCTTCACCTTCTCGCAGGGCGGCATCGACTTCCTGATGTTCAACCTGATCGGCGACAAGGCCAAGCACGCCTGGTACGTGTTCATCCTGGGCCCGATCTACGCCGTGGTGTACTACAGCGTGTTCCGCTTCGTCATCACCAAGTTCAACCTGAAGACCCCGGGCCGCGAAGATGAAACCCTGGAAAGCGCTGGCGCAGTCAGCGAAGACCAGCGCGCTCGCGAACTGGTGCTGGCCTTCGGCGGCCGCTCCAACATCCGCGGCCTGGACGCCTGCATCACCCGTCTGCGCGTGGCCGTGGCTGAAATCGCCAAAGTGGACCAAGCCAAGCTGAAAGCCATGGGCGCCTCCGGCGTGGTGGTGGTGGGCAATGGCGTGCAAGCCATCTTCGGACCCAAATCGGAAAACCTGAAAACCGATATGGACATCTACCTGCGCAGCGCCGGCAGCGATGCCGAACTGTCTTCCGCTCCGGCAACCGCCGCTCCGGCGCCGGCAGCCGCTCCCGCGGCCGCACCGGCTGCGGCCAAGGCCGATGTCGCCGCGCTGAAGCAGGCCCTGGGCGGCAACGCCAACCTGGGCAAGGTAGAAGCCATCGCCCATACCCGCCTGCGCGTGGAGTTGAAGGATGCCAGCCGCTTCAACGAAGCCGCTGCCCGCGCCGCCGGCGTGAGCGCGGTGACGCAAGTGTCTCCGGGCACGCTGCACCTGATCGTAGGCGATCAGGCCGCCGCCCTCGCCGTGGCGCTGCAAGCCTGATAGGCCCTGTCTCCGGCCAAAACAAAACGCCAGCGGCTCACCGCTGGCGTTTTTCATTATCCACCATCCCTCAGCGCGCCACGCGCAGCCCGCCTTCAATCCCCTGCCGGCTGAACAGCACCTGCCACAGCTGGATGTCCCGCGCCCGGAACGCGCCGGCGCAGACATTCAGGTAATAGCAGAACATGCGGTAGAAACGCGGGGAATAATGGCCCGACAACTGCGGCCAGGCCTGCTGGAAACGCTGCAGCCAAGCCATCAGCGTCAGATCGTAATCGGCGCCGAAGTTGTGCCAGTCCTCCATCAGCCAATATTCCGAGCTGGCTTCAGCGATGTGGATGGCGGATGGCAGGCAGCCATTGGGAAAGATGTATTTCTCTATCCACGGGTCCACCCACATATCGGTCACCTTGGCGCCTATGGTATGCAGCAAGAACAGGCCGTCCGGCTTCAGATTGCGGGCGATGGTTTCAAAGTAGGCGCGGTAGTTGCGCGGGCCGACGTGCTCGAACATGCCGACCGACGCGATGCGATCCGCCCGCAGCTGCAGATGGCGATAATCCTGCAGCAGGATTTCCACGTCCAGCCCGGCGCAGCGCTCCCGCGCCAGCCGCTGCTGCTGTTCGGAAATGGTGATGCCGGTCACGCGAACGCCATAATGCCGCGCGGCGTACTCCGCCAGCCCGCCCCAGCCGCAACCGACATCCAGCAGATGCATGCCCGGCTGCAGGCCCAGCTTGTCGCAGATCAGCTTGAGCTTGGCCTCTTGCGCCGCCTCCAGCGTGTCGGCGTCTTTCCAGTAGCCGCAGGAATATTGCATATAGGGGTCGAGCATGGCGGCAAACAAGTCGTTGCCCAAGTCATAGTGATGCTCGCCCACCCGGCGGGCGCGGCGCAAGGATTGGTAATTGACCACTCTGGCCGCCAGCACGTACAGGATGTCGCGCCAGCGGCGCGGCAGCCGATGCTCCAGACCGGCGCGCAACGTCCGCTGGAAGAAGATGTCCAGCCGCTCGCACTCCCACCAGCCATCCATATAGCTTTCGCCCAGCCCCAGCGAGCCCTGTTGCAGCACGCGCCGGTAAAACTGCGGATGTTTGACCTGGATATCGAACGGCCGGCTGCCGTTGACAGCGATGTCCGCCGCGGACAACAGTTCCTCGATCACCGCCTGCCCCGGTTGGCGGACGGCATTGCCCTCGTTTTCAAGACAAGATGAATTCATGGCATCCCCCATGGCCTCAGCCACACTGCACAGCGAACTCGATCGACAATCTTAAAATCAGTTTTGTTTTGGATGGAGGCCCGCCAGCCCCAGACCCGGCATGACGCCGTGACGCCGGCAGGCTGCGAAGTTTTCTCGGATGGTCTTAGCTTAGCGCGCTCCCGCGGCACTTGGCTAGCGAGAGCGAGAAGAGGCGATTTACAGCGCGAATAATTCGCGCAAGTGCCGCGCCACGCCGGAGTCGGCATGGCTGGCGATCTGCCGCGCATGCGGCAGCTCGCGGCGCAGCCGGGGATGCGCGTTGCCCATCAGCCGCGGATGGCCGGCAGCCTGCAGCAGCTCGATATCGTTCTGCCCATCGCCAAAGGCCAGACACTCGCTGGCGGGAATCGCCAGCCTATCCAACACCAGTTGCAGCGCATGGCCCTTGGACACCCCTGCCGCCATCACTTCCAGGCAATGATCGAGCGAGAAGGTGATGTACAGCCGGTCGCCAAAGCGCGCTCGCAACTTGCGCTCCACCTCCAGCAAATGGGCGTGCGGCGCGATGTACAGCACCTTGCCCACGCGCGCGCCGTCGTGGCGGCCCAGATCGCACACCCGATAGACCATGCCGGAATCGCGGTGCATGTCCAGCAACGCTTGGCTCGGTTCGCTGATCAGCCATTCGTCGTCGAGGTAGAAGTTGACGATGGCGCCGGCGGCGAACTCCGGCTGCGCCATCTGGCGCACCAGCTCCGCGTCGATATCCTGGCGGTGGATCAGCGCATTGTCGGGATCATGCACGCGGGCGCCGTTCGAGGTAATCAAGTGGGCGCGCACGCCCAAGGCCTGGCGGATGCCCTTGACGTCGAGATAATGGCGTCCGGTGGCGATGGCGAACTGGACGCCGCGCCGCTCCAGACGCTGCAGGGTGTCGGCGGTCAGCGGATCGACGGCATGATGCACATCCAGCAACGTGCCGTCCAGGTCGGAAGCGATGAAACGATAGGACATGGAAACTCCAATGCTGCGCGAAGCCAAGATTATACGCCGGCCGACCAAGCCGCACCGCGTTACGCGGCGCTATGCTGATTATCCGCAAATTGACAAAGCCATAAGCGGCAGATAACTTGGCCTATTCAGAGCCGCAAGCAAAACCTCGCGGAGAACCTGAGCCAAGGCGCGCCGACGCAGGCAGTACGGCAAGGAGGCGCAACGCAGGGTCAGGGGTTTTGCTGGCGGCTCTTCGCAGAAAATTTCCTGCCCATCGGCAGGAAGCCTAATGGGAGCCGACATGGCCAATCGATATGGCGAGTTGTTCCGCACCCCCGGCGTCGCTACGCTAGCGCTGGCGGGCGGCGTGGCGCGCCTGCCCGGCGCCATGGTCGGCATCGGCGTCATCACCATGCTGTCGCTGACGCAGAACAGCTATGGCTTAGCCGGAGCGGTGGCCGCCACCTTGACGCTGGCCGCGGCTTTCCTGTCGCCGCAAGTCTCGCGGCTGGCCGACCGCTACGGCCAGAGCCGCGTGCTGCCGCCGGCCGTCGGCATCGGCGCATCGGCCCTGCTGGCGCTGGCGCTATGCAGCTGGCTGAGCGCTCCGCCCTGGGCCTTGTTTGTCTGCGCCGCGCTGGCCGGCTGCCTGCCCAGCATCCCGGCCATGACCCGCGCGCGCTGGGCCCGGCTGCTGGACGGCCGCACCCTGCTGCCCACCGCGTTTGCGCTAGACAGCGTGCTCAGCGAACTCGCCTTCGTCATCGGCCCGCCGCTGGCCATCGCCTTGTGCATGGGTTGGTTCGCGGAAGCCGGGCCGATCTGCGCCGTACTGCTGCTGCTGCTGGGCGCCGCGGTATTGCTGCGCCAGAAAGCCACCGAACCGCCGGTCCACCCAGATGCGCAGCACGGCGGCCGGCCGGCGCTCTTTTTGCGGCCGGTGCCGACGCTGGCCCTGCTGCTCGGCACCTTGGGCGCCATCAATGGGGCGATAGACGTCACCGCCGTGGCCATCGCCAAGGCGGAAGGCTCGCCGTCGGCCGCCAGCTGGGTGCTGGCGCTGTACGCGCTGGGTTCGGCCACCGGCGGGCTGACCTTCGGCGCGCTCAAGCCCGCCCTGCCCTTGGGCCGGCTGCTGTTGTATTGCTGCGTAGCCACCGCGCTCAGCTCCATCCTGATCGCCCTGGCGCCCGACAGCGCCTGGCTGGCGGCCGCCATGTTGCTGTCTGGCTTGTCGTTTGCCCCGACCCTGATCGTCGCCATGGAAATGGTGGAAAAATCCGTGCCGCGCGCCCGCTTGACCGAGAGCCTGACCTGGCTGGTCACCGGCATCCAGCTGGGATTGGCCGGCGGCGCCTCGCTGTGCGGCCTGTTGACGGACGACTACGGCCCACGCGCAGGCCAGAGCCTGGCCCTGGCGGCGGGCCTGGCCGCGCTGCTGGTCGCCTCCATGCTGCCGCGCGCGGCCATCCGCAAGGACGTCAAACCGGCTTGCTGAGCGCTGCGAGGCGCGGCAATGCAAAAAGCCGAACCCTTGCGGATTCGGCTTTTCGTAATTCTGGTGGCCAGTCGCGGAATCGAACCACGGACACGCGGATTTTCAATCCGCTGCTCTACCAACTGAGCTAACTGGCCTTGCTGTGGTGGCCAGTCGCGGAATCGAACCACGGACACGCGGATTTTCAATCCGCTGCTCTACCAACTGAGCTAACTGGCCACTTCTTCTTTCAGCGCTAGCGCGCCGTCAGAGCCACGCATTTAATCAGAGGACGGCTTTTGAGTCAAGGCATAATTGCAAAAAAACGGCTCGCCATCCGCCTGAAAACATAAACAGCCCGGCCGCTCCAGGCGCCCGGGCTGCCGGATCAAACACTTACACCGCGTCCGGCTGCTTGGCAGGATGCGCGTCGGCAAATGCCGGCAGCGCCTCCAACGCCTCCGTAATGCGGACGATGGTCGGATACGGCGCCAGGTCCACGCCGAAGCGGCGCGCGCTGAATACCTGCGGCAGCAGACACACGTCGGCCAGCGTCGGCGCGTCGCCCACGGCATAGCGCCCGGCCGATTCTGCCAATTGCCGCTCCAGCGCGGCCAAACCGGTGCGTATCCAGTGGCGTATCCACTCAGTCTTGCCCTCTTCGCCCACGCCGAACTCCGCCTGCAGATACTTGCCGACGCGCGGATTCTGCAGCGGGTGGATGTCCGCGGCGATGGCCAGCGCGATCGAACGCGCCTGCGCCCGGAGCGCCGGATCGGCCGGCAACAGCCGCGGCGTGTCCGGATAGGCCTCGTCCAGATATTCGCAGATGGCCAGCGACTGGGCGATCTTCACCTCGCCGTCGTCCAGCAACGGCACTAGACCGTGCGGATTGATAGCTAGGTAGTCGGCGCTGCGCTGCTCGCCCTGCAGCAGATTGACCGCCCGGTACTGGTAAGCCAAGCCCTTCAGGTTCAGCGCGATGCGCACCCGATACGCCGCGCTGGAGCGGAAGTAGCCGTATAGGACGCGCTCAGCCATGCGCCACCACGGCCTGCTCGATGGCGCCGAAGATGCTGCGGCCGGCGACGTCTTTCATCTCAATGCGCACGGTGTCGCCCGCCTTCATGAACGGGGTCTTGGGCGCGCCCTGTTCGATGGTCTCGATCATGCGCTGCTCGGCCAGGCAGCAGGAGCCGACACTGCGGTCCTTGTTCGAAATGGTGCCGGAGCCGACGATGGAACCGGCCGCCAGCTCGCGGGTCTTGGACACATGCGCCACCAGTTGCGGGAAGCTGAACTGCATTTCCACGCCGCAATTGGGCTTGCCGTAGAAATCGCCGTTATAGTCCACCAGCAAGGGCAGATGCACCTTGCCGCCCTGCCAGGCTTCGCCCAGTTCGTCCGGCGTGACGGCGACCGGCGAGAACGCGGTGGCCGGCTTGCTCTGGAAGAAGCCGAAGCCCTTGGCCAGCTCGGCCGGGATCAGGTTTCGCAGCGTCACGTCGTTCACCAGCATCAAGAGGCGGATGTGCTTCTCATCGGCCGGCGCACCCAAGGGCACATCGCCGGTGATCACCGCGACTTCGCCTTCGAAATCCAGGCCCCAGGCTTCGTCGCGCAGCGGGATGTCGGCCGTCGGCGCCAGGAAGGCGTCGGAGCCGCCCTGGTACATCAGCGGATCGGTGTAGAAGCTGGCCGGCACCTCGGCGCCGCGCGCCTTGCGCACCAGCTCCACATGGTTCAGGTAGGCGCTGCCGTCGGCCCATTGATAGGCGCGCGGCAAGGGACTCAGGCAACGTTTGGCGTCGAAAGCGACTTCGTCCGGCACTTGGCCATGGTTGATGGCGTTGTAGACTTCCTTCAGCCGCGGTTCGGCTTGCGCCCAGTTGTCCAGCGCGGCCTGCAGCGTGGCGGCGATGGCCGGCACCGCCACGGCGCGGGTCAGATCGCGGCTGACCACCATCAGCTGGCCGTCGCGGGTGTGGTTGTGATAGGTCGCTAATTTCATCTTGATGTTCTTTCTGCTAACAGGCAGTGACGCGCTTGCTTGGTATTTAAATGCTTAACGCGGCTTGAGGAGCATTTCGTCGCGAGCGGCCCGAGGTCGAAGCGAGACGCGCAGCTGTACAAGTGGTACAGCGAGCATCGCAGCTTCGAGATCGGCCCGCGCAGCAGAAATGAACTCAAGCTCAAGCTTTGGGCTTCCAGCTGTCCACGTAACCCTGCCACTCGACGGCGGCGAGGCCTGGGCCCTGCTCCAGCGCGTCGCGGGTATCGATCATCACCGCCACTTCGTCGGTGAACTTCTTCGGGTCGCTCATCGCTTTGGCGAAAGCCTTCGGGTGCGGGCCGTGGGTGAAACCGGCCGGGTGGAAGGTCATCATGCCAGGCTTGATGTTGTCGCGGCTGAAGAAGTCGCCGGCGTGGTAGAAGATCACTTCGTCGTAATCGTCGTTGTTGTGATAGAACGGCACCTTGAGCGCGCCCGGGTCGGACTCGATCGGCCGCGGCACGAAGGTGCACACCACGAAGCCGTCTGCGACGAAGGTGGTGTGCGCCGACGGCGGCAGGTGGTAGCGATGGCTCATCAGCGGACGGATGTCGCGCCAGTTGACGCGCGCCACCGACAGATTGCCGTGCCAGCCTATGGCGTCCAGCGGGTTGAAGGGGTAAGTGACGGTGGACAGCGCGCCGCGGCGCTTGATCACCACCTGCCATGGGTCTTCGGTCTGCTGCGCGCGGAAGGCGTCGTCGATGGCCGGCACGTCCAGCACCGCCTCGTCGAAAATGGCATGCGGACCCACCAGGCCCTTGTCCGGCAATTGATACGCGCCGTTGCTGGTTTCGATCATCAGCATGGTGGTGGCTTCGGCCGGCTCGATGCGCCAGCTGGTGGAGCGCGGCACCAGGAGGTAGTCGCCGTCGCGGTAGCTCAAGTGGCCATAGTCGCAGAACAGCTCGCCGCTGCCGGCGTGGATGAACAGCAGATCGTCGCCGTCGGCATTGCGGAACAGCTGGGTCATCGCCTGGTCGCAGCGCCAGATGCGGACTTTGCACTGGGCGTTGTGCAACACCAGCGGCGCCTCCCACGGCGCCGGCGCGCCGTGCGGCAGTTCGTTCAGGTCGAAAGCGCGCGGGCGCAGCGGGCCTTCCCAGTCGCTCCAGCCGGTAGGCGGATGCTTGTGGTGCAAGTGGGTGGCCGGGCCGAAGAAGCCGCTGCGGCCGACTTCCCGTTCATAGATGCCTTCGGCCGGCAAGTCGGCGTGGGCCTGGCGCGAGATGGTGCCTTCGCGGTGCGGAAAACTGATCCATTTACGCATTTTGAGAATCCTGTTTCGCCGCGGAAATACACAGAAAACACGAAAGACATCCCGAGCGTGAATCCTTGCCTCGGGAGGCTCAAGGATGTTTGCCCGTTCTTGCTTTTCCGTGTCCTTCCGTGTGTTTCCGTGGCCAAGTTGCTTTGGGCTGCCGCCACGCGCCGGTTTGAACGGGAAGCGACGGTGCCCAGAACCGTTTTCAGTGGCTGGCCGCTCAGGCCTTCAGCACGCCGCGGCGGATCTGGTCTTCCTCGATGGACTCGAACAGGGCCTTGAAGTTGCCTTCGCCGAAGCCCTCGTTGCCCTTGCGCTGGATGATCTCGAAGAAGATCGGGCCGATCACCGTTTCGGTGAAGATCTGCAGCAAGATGCCTTCCACCGGCGCGCCGTCGATCAGGATGCTGTTCTTCTTCAGGCGAGCCACGTCCTCGCCATGGCCCGGCACGCGCGCGTCCACCTTTTCGTAATAGGTGTCCGGGGTGTCCAGGAAGCGGGTGCCGCGCGCCTTCAGCGTTTCCACCGTGGCGTAGATGTCGTCGGTGGTCAGCGCGATGTGCTGGATGCCTTCGCCGTTGTACTGGCGCAGGAATTCCTCGATCTGGCTCTTGTCGTCGGATGATTCGTTGATCGGGATGCGGATCTTGCCGCAGGGGCTGGTCATCGCCTTGGACACCAGGCCGGTCAGCTTGCCTTCGATGTCGAAATAGCGGATCTCGCGGAAGTTGGCGATGTTGGTGTAGAAGTCGGCCCAGGTGGCCATATTGCCGCGCGCCACGTTGTGGGTCAGGTGGTCGATCAGGGTCAGGCCCACGCCGAACGGATGCTGGTCGACGCCGTCCACCGGCACGAAGTCTACGTCGTAGATATTGTGTTCCGGACCGTAGCGGTCGACGAAATACAGCGCGGAACCGCCGATGCCCTGCACTGCCGGGATGTTCAGCTCCATGAAGCCGATCGGGCGCTGATAGGGCTTGGCGCCATGCGCCAGCGCGTATTCGTAGGCCTTGGCGGCATCCTTCACGCGCCAGGCCATCGCACAAGCCGACGGGCCGTGCGCGTGGGCGAATTCGCTGGCCGGCTGGCTGGTTTCGGCGTTCAGGATGAAGTTGATGTCGCCCTGGCGGAACAGGCTGACGTTCTTGCTGCGGTGGCGGGCGACTTCGGTAAAGCCCAGCGACAGGAACAACTGGCGCAGCTTTTCCACACCGGCCGCGTCGGGCGCGGTGTATTCGACAAACTCGAAGCCGTCGGTGGCGAGCGGGTTTTGCAGCATGGCTTCCATTTTCATCTGTTTCTCCTCTGTTATATAGATCGCGATCCGATGATACGGAAAGCGATAATCCACTCGGTTTGAGCGTTGTGTGTAAACGTCTGCAGGCGATCCGCGTTATGTAAGCAGGCCGCCTGCCCGCCCGCTTTTGCGGGCGGTTGGCAGGTCGACAGGGTGGGAAGAGGCAGACGGGAAAACCGCGTTGCGCACCAGGGACGGGCGCATCGGCGCCGACCGCCGATGGCGGTACGGTTAGCTCTCCTCCGAATGAATCGTTATCTGCTGTCACACACCATCGACATGCGTCGGCAGTCTGGCGCTGCCGTTTGCGATTTAGGCTTTTTATTCTATGGAAAGTGCATAGCAATTATCTTGCCAAATTGCTTTCCATGATTGATATTGAAGAATAAAATGCCGCAACAAACCGATAATCAGGAGAAAATATGCCAAGTCTTACATTAGATAAGACGGACTTGCGTATTCTGGCCGAATTGCAGCTGGATGGCCGGTTGACCAATGTCGAGCTGGCCGAGCGCGTGGCGCTGTCGCCGTCGCCCTGTCTGCGCCGGCTCAAGCAACTGGAAGAGTCCGGCGTGATCCGCCAATACGTGGCGCTGCTCGATCCTGCGCATATCGGTCTGGGCCTGCAGGCCTGGGTGCGAGTGACGCTGGAAAAACGCGGCAATATGCACCTGCAAAGCTTCATCGAAGCGGTGCAGAACTGGCCGGAAGTCATCAACTGCTTCGCCATGACCGGCGAAATGGACTATCTGCTGCAGGTGTACTTTGAAGACATGGAGCACTTCTCGCGCTTCGTGATGGATGAGCTGCTGCAGCATCCCGGCGTGGAGGACGTCAAATCCAGCTTTGTGCTGAAGGAGATCAAGCGCACCACCGCGCTGCCGCTGGGACAGATGCGCGGCATGTGATCACTCCCCCGCAATAAGCAAAACGGCCCTTCGCGGGCCGTTTTGCGTTGCCGGAGCCTGTTCACATCGATTTCGGCTCTAAACGGCAGATCAGTGCCGCTGATGCTGCGCGGTCGCGCTGGCCAGCAGCTTGTCGGTATAGGCGATGGCCGCGGCGGACAGCAGGAAGGCCAGATGCAAAAACAGCTGCCACTTGATGGTGTGCTCGTCGATGCGGCTAGCGTTGATGAAGGTTTGCAGCAGGTGGATGGACGAGATGCTGATGATGGCCATCGACAGCTTCACCTTCAGCACCGAGGCATTGACGTGGTCCAGCCATTCCGGCTGGTCCGGGTGGGTGTCGATGCGCAGGCGCGACACGAAGGTCTCGTAACCGCCCACCGTTACCATCACCAGCAGGTTGGCGATCATCACCACATCGATCAGCCCCAGCACCGCCAGCATGATGTCTGTCTCGGTCAGGTGATTCAGCCCTTCCAGCAGCTCCCACAACTGCGCCAGGAATTTCCAGGCATAAACGCCCTGCACCACGATCAAACCCAGATAGATGGGCAATTGCAGCCAGCGACTGCTGAAAATGATCTGGCCGAGCAGCGATTTTCTCGGCGGATTCTGGATGCTCAATGAGTCTTGCATAGGCTTTCCTGTCGTTGGCGGCCGCGGGCGGCCCATGCCGCCCGCGCGCCGTCACAGGCCCAGCCTCTGCCAGATGGTGGAGACCAGGCCTGCCTGGTTCAATGTGTAAAAATGCAGCCCCGGCGCGCCGCCTTGCAGCAGCCGGTCGCACAGCTCGGTCACCACGTCCAGGCCCAGCGCGCGGATGGACGCGGTGTCGTCGTAATAGGCCTGCATGCGCAGGCGCAGCCAGCGCGGCACTTCCGCTCCGCACATGTCGGAGAAGCGGCACAGCTGGCCAAAATTGGAAATCGGCATGATACCGGGCACGATGGGGATGTCCAGTCCGCGGGCGCGGATTTCATCGACGAAGCGGAAATAGCTGTCGGCGTTGAAGAAATACTGGGTGATGGCGGAATCGGCCCCGGCGCGCACCTTGCGCACGAAATTGTCCAGATCGTCCTCGGCGGAGCGGGCCTGCGGATGGAACTCCGGATAGGCCGCCACCTCGATGTGGAAATGGTCGCCGTGCTCCGCGCGGATGAACTCCACCAGCTCGTTGGCGTAGCGGAACTCCCCCGCCCCCACCATGCCGGACGGGATGTCGCCACGCAGCGCCACCAGGTGGCGGATGCCGTTGCCGCGGTATTCATTGAGGATGGCGGCGATGTTTTCCCGGGTGGAGCCCACGCAGGACAGGTGCGGCGCAGCGGCCTGTCCTTCGCTGCGGATTTCCAGCACGGTAGACAGGGTGCCGTCGCGGGTGGTTCCGCCGGCGCCGAAGGTCACCGAGAAAAACTGCGGCTTGAACTGCGCCAGCTGCTGGCGAGTGGTGCGCAGCTTGGCCACGCCTTCCGGCGTTTTCGGCGGAAAGAATTCAAAACTGAAGGTGCGCGGCGTTTGTGTCATCGTGATCCTCTCTATCGCTGTCCTGGCTATCTTGTCATTGTCGGCCTCTGGGTGCCGTTGCTTGCGCGGGCCCGAAAAAAACGGACAGCACCATTCTAGGGGGGCTGTCCGTTTCAGTTTGGTTCAAAAATCAATAACGATAGTGATCCGGCTTATAAGGCCCTTGCTTGGGCACGCTGATATAGGCCGCCTGCTGGTCGGACAGTTCGGTCAGCCGCGCGCCGATGCGGCCCAGGTGCAACCGGGCCACCTTTTCGTCCAGATGCTTGGGCAGCACGTACACTTTTTTGTCGTACTGCTGGCCGTTGGCGAACAGTTCGATCTGCGCCAGCACCTGGTTGGTGAAGCTGTTGGACATCACGAAGCTCGGATGGCCGGTGGCGCAGCCCAGGTTCACCAGGCGGCCTTCCGCCAGCAGGATGATGCGCTTGCCGTCGGGGAAGATGATGTGATCGACCTGCGGCTTGATGTTTTCCCACTGGTGCTGGCGCAGGCTGGCGACTTCGATTTCGCTGTCGAAGTGGCCGATATTGCAGACGATGGCGTTGTTTCGCATCTTCTTCATGTGCTCGTACGTGATCACGCCGACGTTGCCGGTAGCGGTGACGAAGATGTCAGCCTGATCGGCCACCTCGTCCATGCGCACCACGCGGTAGCCCTCCATCGCCGCCTGCAGCGCGCAGATCGGGTCGATCTCGGTCACCCACACGGTGGCGCCCAGGCCGCGCAGGCTCTGCGCGCAGCCCTTGCCCACATCGCCATAGCCCAGCACCACCGCAACCTTGCCGGCGATCATGACGTCGGTGGCGCGCTTGATGCCGTCCACCAACGATTCGCGGCAACCGTACAGGTTGTCGAACTTGGACTTGGTGACGGAGTCGTTGACGTTGATCGCCGGAAACGGCAGATGGCCATCCTTCTCCAACTGGTACAGGCGGTGGACGCCGGTGGTGGTTTCTTCCGTCACGCCCTGAATGTGCTGCAGGCGCTTGGAATACCACTGCGGGTCGATGGCCAGGTGGCGCTTGATCGAGGCGAACAGCGCGGTCTCTTCCTCGTTGGTGGCGTGCGCGATCGCGCCGATGTCCTTCTCCGCCTTGCTGCCCAGCATCAAGAGCAAGGTGGCGTCGCCGCCGTCGTCCAGGATCATGTTGGCCGGCTGGCCTTCGGGCCATTCGAAGATCTTGTGGCTGAACTCCCAGTACTCGTCCAGGCTCTCGCCCTTGAAGGCGAATACCGGAATGCCGGCGGCGGCGATGGCCGCGGCAGCGTGGTCCTGGGTGGAGAAGATGTTGCACGACGCCCAGCGCACTTCCGCGCCCAGCGCCGTCAGCGTTTCGATCAGCACCGCGGTCTGCACCGTCATGTGCAGGCTGCCGGCGATGCGGGCGCCGCGCAGCGGCTGCGCGGCGCGATACTCGTCGCGGATCGCCATCAGGCCCGGCATTTCGGTTTCGGCGATGTTCAGCTCCTTGCGGCCCCAGCCGGCAAGGGAGAAATCTGCTACGTGATAATCGGAGAAATCAGCCATCGTGAAGCATCCTTGTTCACGCGGCCAGGCAGGATGCGGCCCACCCGTCATCCCATGCCCGCCACGGTCATGAGTCAGGTGAGCGCCGTTGCCTCGCCCACCGGACAGCAGGCGGCACGCCAAGCCTGGGGAGAACACCCTCCTCGCAGCGCCCCTCGGCATGCCGGGTAATTATACCTAGTCCGCGCGGAAAATATAGGCGTTGTCATGCTGGCACGATACGCAAGCCATTCATCGCCAGCGTCCATGCCCAGACTTCTCGACCGGCGACCAATAGCCGGCTATCCTGCCAATGCTCACAACAGCCGCCGCCAAGCGCGCGGCGATTCCATTATGAAAGCGGATAAAAAAACCGCCGGCATGAGCAGGCGGTTTTCCAGACCATCGACAGGTTAGTCGCTTACAGGCCGGCGTCGGCGCGCAGCGCCTCCACCTTGTCGGTGCGTTCCCAGCTGAATTCCGGCTCTTCGCGGCCGAAGTGGCCGTAAGCGGCGGTCTTGCCGTAGATCGGACGCAGCAGGTCCAGCATCTGGATGATGCCCTTCGGACGCAGGTCGAAGTGCTTCTTCACCAGTTCCACGATCTTCTCATTCGGAATGGTGTTGGTGCCGAAGGTGTCGACCGAAATCGAGGTCGGCTCCGCCACGCCGATGGCGTAGGAAACCTGGATCTGGCACTGGCGCGCCAGGCCGGCGGCGACGATGTTCTTCGCCACGTAACGGCCGGCATAGGCCGCGGAACGGTCCACCTTGGACGGGTCCTTGCCGGAGAAGGCGCCGCCGCCATGCGGCGCCGCGCCGCCGTAGGTGTCGACGATGATCTTGCGGCCGGTCAGGCCGCAATCGCCTTGCGGACCGCCGATGACGAAACGGCCGGTCGGGTTGATCAGGAACTTGGTTTCCGCGGTGATCATTTCCGGCGGCAGCACCGGCTTGATGATGTCTTCGATCACCGCCTCGGTCAGCGTCTTGTGGTCGATGTCCGGGGTATGCTGGGTGGACAGCACCACGGTGTCGATGCGCTTGGGCAGGCCGGTGGCGCCGTCGTACACGCAGGTGATCTGGCTCTTGGCGTCCGGACGCAGCCACGGCAGGCGGCCATCCTTGCGCAGTTCGGCCTGGCGCTGCACCAGGCGGTGCGCGTAGTAGATCGGGAACGGCATCAGCGTCGGGGTTTCGTCGCAGGCGTAGCCGAACATCAGGCCCTGGTCGCCGGCTCCCTGGTTCAGATCCAGGCCTTCGCCTTCGTTGACGCCCTGGGCGATATCCGGCGATTGCTTGTCGTAGCAGGCCATCACCGCGCAGCCGCGGTAATCGAAGCCGAGTTCGGAGTCGTCGTAGCCGATGCGCTTGATGGTTTCGCGCGCGATCTTGATGTAGTCGACGTTGGCGGTGGTGGTGATCTCGCCTGCCAGCACCACCAGGCCGGTGTTGACCAGCGTTTCCGCCGCTACGCGGGCGTGCTTGTCCTCGCGCAGGATGGCGTCGAGGATGGCATCGGAGATCTGGTCGGCGACTTTGTCCGGGTGGCCTTCGGATACGGATTCCGAGGTAAACAGGTATTCACTCATTTATTCTGCGTTCCCAAAAAATACAAAACCCTGTGGTGATAAAATAGGCCGCTTTCAGACCCAGACTGCTGAGCTCATGTCCAAGCTAGTCCATTTACTACTGTCTGTCCTGGCGCACCTCCCCTTATCCTGGCTACAAGGTTTGGGTGCCGCTCTGGGGCGACTGACTTATCTCGCGTCCCCCGGCTTCGCCGCTAGGCTGCGGGAGAATCTAAGTTCTAGTAAAATCTTCGAAAATTATCCGGTTTTACCAGCCAAAGTCAAACAAAGCGCGGCCGAAACCGGCAAGGGGGCGCTGGAGCTGGCCATCGCCTGGTGCCGCAGCCCCGAAGACATCGCCGGCATGGTCAAACGCTGCGAAGGCTGGGAGCATGTGGAGCAGGCGCTGGCGCTCGGCAACGGTATTATATTCGTAACTCCGCACTTGGGCAGCTACGATATCGCCGGGCGTTATATCAGCTCCCGCCTGCCCTTCCCGCTGACCGCCATGTACCGCCCACCGAAGCTGCAGTGGCTGGAGCCAGTGATGCAGGCCGGACGGGCCCGCGGCAAAGGCAAAACCGCCCCGGCCACGGCCTACGGCGTGCGCGTGCTGATGAAAGCCTTGAAATCCGGCGAAGCCACCATCATTCTGCCCGACCAAGTGCCCGGCAACGGCGAAGGCATCTGGGCGCCGTTTTTCGGCCGGCCGGCCTACACCATGACGCTGGTGCCGCGCCTGGCGCAAATGAGCGGCGTGACCACGCTGTTCTTCGTCGGGGAGCGGCTGCCCGGCGGGCAGGGCTTTGCCGTGCATATCGAGCCATTGGCGCAACCGTTCACCGGCGACAAGGAAACGGATTGCGCGCAGATGAACGCCCAGGTGGAACAACTGATCCGCCGCTTCCCCTGCCAGTACCTGTGGAGCTACAACCGCTATAAATGCCCGCCCGGCGTCAGCCGGCCGGACGCAGAACAAGGATTCGCATGAAACTCGCTTTTGCCCTGCTGTGGCTGATCCGCCTGCTGCCGATGCGCGCGATCGGCCTGCTCGCCGCCGGCCTAGGCAATCTCGCCTACCTGCTGGCTCGCGGCCGCCGCCGCGTCGGTCTGATCAATCTGCGGCTGTGCTTCCCGGACATGCCGCACGCGGAACGCCGCCGGCTGATCCGCAAGAACTGCCAGCACATGATACGGATGGTGCTGGAGTATGGCGTGTGCTGGTGGAGTTCGGCCAAGCGCATCGACGATCTGGTCAGCATCAAGAACCTGCATTACGTCACCGATCTTCGCGACAAGGGCGAGGACGTGATCCTGTTCTATCCGCACTTCGTCGGCTTCGAGATGTGCGTCTACGCGCTGAACCAATACATCCCGCTGGTCAGCGTTTACTCGCACCAGAAGAACGAGGCGCTGGACCAGCAAATCTACGCCGGCCGCCAGCGCTACAACAACGCCTACATCGTGTCCCGCCAAGAAGGCCTGCGCCCCATCATCAAAGCCATGCGCAAGGACCATGCGCCTTTCCTGTATTTGCCGGATCAGGACTTCGGCGTGCGCGACTCGCTGTTCGTCGACTTCTTCGGCGTCAAGGCGGCCACCATCACCGGCATGGCGCGCATCGCCAAGCTGGCGCGCGCCAAAATCGTGCCGGCCATCGCGCGTCGCGTCGGCGACCGTTTCGAACTGGAGTTCTACCCAGCCTGGGACAACTACCCAAGCGAAGACATCGAGGCCGACACCCGCCGCATGAACGCCTTCCTGGAAGACCGCATCCGCGAAATCCCGGATCAGTACTTCTGGCTGCACAAGCGCTTCAAGAGCCGGCCGCAGGGCGAGGCGCGCTTTTACTGACCCCTAGGGGCTGTTGACGTTTGCCGAGCTGCCGCGCCCAGCCCGGCTGGGCCAGCGCGGTTCAGTTAGGAATCCATATCGGCCCATAGCAGGTATCCGACGCATCCGCTCCGTCTTGATGCCACAAGGAAGCCTCTGCCGGAAAAGCATTCAGCTTTTGCGCGGATATCTGGATTTCCAGGCTGGTCAAGACATTGCGCTGCTGCGTATCGCGCAGGCAGCGCAAACTCAACGCCGTTCCGCTGGCTGCGCCAAAAGCCTGTATAAAGGCCTGCCGCACCGTATTCGGATCGACCATCGCCCCCTGCTTATTCTTCAGATAGTTGCCAAACGAGCTATCCAGCACCGACTGCCGCAATTGCAGCGCTTTCGCAAAATAATCATTGCCGGCAAAACCGAAGCATTGGGCATGTTTGACGAACTCGCTGCTGATCAGATCGTCATCCAATAATTTGGGAACCGCCCTGGCAAGTCGAGCCTGCACCTCATCGGAGAGCTGCGGATCATCAATGCTATGGCTGAAGTAGAAACAGCTTTTGACTCGCCAACTCTCCTCGGTGACGCCTTGTTCCCGCAGGCTGGCCGGCAAGGAAGGCCACAGGCCCAGCAGGCCTAGCGCGCCATCAGAATTCAGCGGCATTTGACAGGACTGGCTCAACTTGCAAAAGCCTGGTTGCCAGGCCAGCGCCAATGTGTAATGGGAAAAATCGCCATTCCTGCTGGCCTGCAGATTGCTTGCCATAGCAGGCAATGATGTGATCAAAATGATGAGCACCAGACGGATCCGTGCAAACATTCCCGCTCCCTTTGGACTAGATTGTCAAAAGCTGTTTCGCCAGCGGATGCCGGCAATACGGCACTCAGCTGCTCGAATCTACCTTAAGAAGCGAGAATGCAAGCCACACTCTCAAACTAAATTAATCAATATTTACAAATATTGAATATTTCACGCAAGTAACATCACGCATTAAGAATTTGAAATACAAGGGTTAATGCAGGCCATATGCGTACCCCGCCGCCGGTCTGAGCCAGGCTGACTGGCCGAAAGAACTGTCGTACTCCCAACACAGCCCGGCTGCAGTAACGACGGCCACATGCGAAGCAACATATCGCCTACGTCGCAATGCAATGCCCGATAGCCGCCTACCAGCCAGGCAAAACAAACGGCTCCGCGCAGCTATCCTCGTATTCGCCGTCAGGCGTATTCACAAAGCTCTCAGTGGCGGGAAAGCTCGCCAGCTTGTCGGCCTTGAGCGTGAACCAGAATTGCGTCAAGACATTGCGGCCTTGTTTGTCTTTGCCGCATTGCAATTGCAGCGAGCGCCGCTGATCGGTGCCGAAGGCTTTGGCGAAAGCGTCCTGCAACTCCTGACGCGTGCGCGTCTGCCCCGCTTGCCCCAACAGATAATCGCCGAAGCCGCCATCCACCACGGCCTGGCGCATCTTCAGCGCCGTCTCGAAAAACTGCTGCGCCGGATAGCCAAAGCACTGAGCATGCTTGACGTACTCATGCAGCAGCAGGTCGTCCTTGAGCTGCGGCATCACCACTTTCAATTCGTCACGCGTTTCCGCAGGCAAGGCCGGCACCGCATGCACATGCGGGAAAAAGGCGCAGCCCTTGGCCCACCATTGCTGAACCGGCACATTCTGGGTGATCAGGCTCTGCGGCTCCGACGGCCACAGCCCATGCAAACCGATTTGCACTTCATGCGATTGCTCGGGCAGGCACCCGTCCCCTGTCGAACAGAACCCAGGCTGCCAGGTCAGCGCGTAGGTATAGCGGGGAAAATCGGCATGCTGGGCCGGCTGCAAGTCGGCGGCGTGGGCCGCGCCGGTGAAGGCCAGCGCGGAGATCAGACAAGAGATGGTTTTCTTCATATCGCCTCAGGATAGCGGGATCAAGATCAAGACATGCAAATGTCAATTCTTTATCACCATAAGGCAATCCATGGCAATACAACTTAACAAAAAAGCACTGCCGTGGCAGTGCTCTTGAGCGCGTGTCGGAAGCAGGCTAGTGAGCCGGCCGGTGCCAGAAATAGCGGTAGACGAAACCTGGGAAGGCCGCCACCAGAAACAAGGCAAGCGTCGTCACGTAGAACTGCCAGTGCTGTTCGTGCACCGGCATCTCACGCGCCTCCAGCAGCCGAGCCAGGCCGCCCACCAGGGCGAACAGCACCGCCAACTCCAGCGCATGCCAGCCGAAATGCTTGCGCGCCACCTTGAAGAAGCCGGCGACGCGATCGCTGGCGAACGGCAGGTTGGCGGCCACAACGGCCAACACCAGCAGTATGGTGATGCTGCTATCCATGGCCGCTGCCTTAGATCATGCCCAGCGATTGACGCATCGCCTGCACGCACAGTTCCAGCAAGGATTGCGGCAGCACGCCGACGACCAGCAGCGCCAGCGCGTTCAGCGACAGCACCAGCTTCATGTCTGCGCGGACGGCGATCGGAGCCGTATCCTGCGCCTCATCAAAGTAGATGGCCTTGACCACGCGCAGGTAGTAGAAGGCGCCGATCACCGACATCAGTACCGAGAACACGGCCAGCTTGACCATGCCGATGTCCAGAATGGCCTTGATCACCACGAACTTGGCGTAGAAGCCCAGCAGCGGCGGGATGCCGGCCATCGAGAACATGGCCAGCAGCATCAGCAAGGCGTACCAGCTGTTGCGGCTGTTCAGGCCCTTCAGGTCGTCGATGTTCTCGCACTCGAAACCCTTGCGCGACAGCGCCAGGATAATGCCGAAACCAACCATGGACATGGCCACGTACACCACGGCGTAGAACAGCGCCGCGGCGTAGCCCTGCTGGGTGCCCGCCAACACGCCCAGGAGCAGGAAGCCCATGTGCGAGATGGTGGAGTAAGCCAGCATGCGCTTGATGTTGGTCTGCACGATGGCGGTGATGTTGCCGATGGCCATGGACAGCACGGCCACGATCGCCAGCATGGACTGCCAGTCGCCCACCAGCACGTCCAGGCCTTGGGCCAGGATGCGCAGCACAAAGACGAAGGCGGCCAGCTTGGGCGCGGCGCCGACCATCAGCGTGACGGAAGTCGGCGAGCCCTGGTACACATCAGGCACCCACATATGGAACGGCACGGCGCCCAGTTTGAAGCTGAGGCCAGCCACGATGAACACCAGGCCGAAGATCAGCAGCACCGGGTTGGCGGCGTGCGACTTGATGGACTTGGCGACGGTGGCCAGCTCCAGCGAGCCGGTGGCGCCGTAGATCATCGAGATGCCGTACAGCAGCAGGCCGGAAGCCAGCGCGCCCAGCACGAAGTACTTCATCGCCGATTCGGTGGCCGGGATCGAATCGCGCTGCAGCGCGATCAGCGAGTACAAGGCCAGCGACAGCAGCTCCAGGCCCATGTACAGGGTCAGGAAGTGCGAGGCGGACACCATCAGGTTCATGCCCAGGAGCGCGAACAGCGACAGCGAGAAGTATTCGCCCTTGAACAAGCCGCGGTCAGCCGTGTACTGGCGGCTATACACCAGCACGATGGCGGTGGCGCCATACATCGCCAGCTTGACCAGGGAGGCCAGCGGGTCGGCCACGTACATGCCCGAGAAGGTATGCACCGGGTATGGGGTAAAGGTGTAGACCTGCGCGACAGCGGTGCCGGCCAGCGTCAGCAGCGTCAAGCCGTAGGTGATGCCGCGCTTTTCATCGGAGATGAAAAGATCCAGCATCAGCACTACCAGCAAGGCGCCGATCAGGAACAGCTCCGGCATCGCGGGTATCAGGTTGAGATCAGCCCAATTCATTTGTATGTATTCCTTCCGCGCTTACAGCTTGCTCTGCGCAACATGCGTGATCAGGTCGTTCACCGCCAGGTGCATCTTGGAGACGAAAGCCTCGGGGTACAGACCCATGCCCAGCACCATGACGGCCAGGATGGCCAGCACCAGGAACTCGCGCTTATTGACGTCGGACAGTTCCGCCACATGACTGTTACCCACATCGCCGAAGATCACGCGCTTGTACATCCACAGGGTGTAGGCGGCGCCGAAGATCAGGGTGGTGGCGGCCAGCGCGGCATACCAGAAGTTCACCTGCACCGAACCCATGATCACCATGAATTCGCCGACGAAGCCGGAGGTGGCCGGCAGGCCGGAGTTGGCCATGGCGAACAGCATCATGAAGGCGGCGAAGATAGGCATCTTGTTGGCCACGCCGCCGTAGTCGGCGATGTTGCGGCTGTGCACGCGGTCATACATCACGCCGATGCAGAAGAACATCGCGGCGGAGACGAAACCGTGAGACACCATCTGCACCAGCGCGCCTTCCACGGCCCACTGGTTCATTTCGTTGCCGGCGAACAGGAACATGCCCAGCGTCACGAAGCCCATATGGGAGATGGACGAATACGCCACCAGCTTCTTCATGTCCGACTGCACCAGCGCCACCAAGCCGATGTACACCACCGCCACCAGCGACAGGCCGATGATGATGGGCGCCACTTCGCGCGAGGCGTCCGGCAGAATCGGCAGCGCAAACCGCAGGAAGCCGTAAGCGCCGATCTTCAGCGTGATCGCGGCCAGCACCATGGAGCCGCCGGTCGGCGCTTCCACGTGGGCGTCCGGCAACCAGGTGTGCACCGGCCACATCGGTACCTTCACCGCAAACGACAGGAAGAAGGCGACGAACAGCAGGATCTGCACCGTCAGCGGAATCTTGGCGATGGCGTGGAAGGCCAGGATGTCGAAGCTCTTGCCAGCCTGGAAGTACAGGTAGATCAGCGCCACCAGCATCAGCAGCGAGCCGAGCAGCGTGTACAGGAAGAACTTGATCGACGCGTAGACGCGACGCGGACCACCCCAGACGCCGATGATCAGGTACATCGGAATCAGCATGCCTTCGAAGAAGACATAGAACAGGATGGCGTCCAGCGCGGCAAAGGCGCCGTTGATCAGGCCGGACATGATCAGGAAGGCGGCCATGTACTGCGCCACGCGCTTCTGGATCACTTCCCAGCCGGCGATCACCACCAACAGCGTGGTAAAGCTGTTCAGCACCACGAACAGCATCGAGATGCCGTCCACGCCCAGGTGGTAGTTGATGTTGAGCGCGGCGATCCACGGCTTCAGTTCTTCGAACTGCATGCCGCCGTTGAGGTTGTTGAACTCGGTGAACAGCGGCACCGACAGCAGGAAGCCCGCGAGGGCCCCCGCCAAGGCCAGCCAGCGCGCCAAGGGCGCGCGCTGGTCGCCGCCGGTGGCCAGCACCACGAGGCCGGCCAGGATCGGCGTCCAGATCACCAGACTTAGCAGATTTGTGGACATAATCAAACCTATATTGTTATTTCAATCCCGGAGGCCGGACTCAACGCAAAATCAACGGCAGGAACCACCAGGTCATCAGACCCAGCACGCCGATGATCATGGCGGTGGCGTAGCTGTAGATGAAGCCGGTCTGCATGCGGCGGATCACGCTGGAGAACCAGCCGATCAGCTTGGCCGTGCCATTCACCAGCAGGCCGTCGATCAGCAGCATGTCGCCCACCTTCCAGAAGAAGGTGCCGATGGCGCGGGAACCCTTGGCGAATACGGCGAAGTAGATCTCGTCCAGGTAGTACTTGTTTTCCAGCAGCGCGTTGATCGGCGCGAACTTCTGCTTGATGGCGGCCGGAATGTGCGGCGCCTTCATGTAGAAGTACCAGGCGGTCACTACGCCGGCCAGGGCCAGCAGGAACGGCAGGCTGGTGAACGAGTGCAGACCCATGGCGACAGCGCCGTGGAACTCATGCGCCAGCTCTTCCATGGCCGGGTGCGCTTCGTTGTTGACGGCGATCACGCCCTTGAAGAAGTCGCCAAACACCAGCTTGTCGATGCCGAAGTAACCGACCAGCACCGACGGAATCGCCAGCAGCACCAGCGGCAGAGTCACCACCCACGGCGATTCGTGCGGCTTGTCGTTCGGACCCAGGCCATGGTGATGGTCGTGGGACACTTCTTCCTCATCGCTGTCGCCATGGTGCTCGTGGTGCGAGCCATGGTTCTGCATCCAGCGCTCCTTGCCATGGAAGACCAGGAAGTACATGCGGAAGGAGTAGAAAGCGGTCACGAACACGCCGGCAATCACCGCGAAGTAGGCGAAACCGGCCGCGGACAGATGCGAGGCGGCGACCGCCTCGATGATCGAGTCCTTGGAGTAGAAGCCGGAGAAGAACGGCGTGCCGATCAGCGCCAGCGAACCCAGCAGCGAGGTGATCCAGGTGATGGGCATGTACTTGCGCAGGCCGCCCATATTGCGCATGTCCTGGTCATGGTGCATGCCGATGATCACGGAGCCGGCCGCCAGGAACAGCAGCGCCTTGAAGAAGGCGTGGGTCATCACGTGGAACATCGCCACCGAATAGGCCGACGCGCCCAGCGCCACGGTCATGTAACCCAGCTGCGACAGCGTGGAGTAAGCCACCACGCGCTTGATGTCGTTCTGCACGATGCCGAGGAAGCCCATGAACAGCGCGGTGATCGCGCCAGCCACCATCACCACGTTCAGCGCGGTGTCGGACATCTCGAACAGCGGGCTCATGCGCGACACCATGAAGATGCCGGCCGTCACCATGGTGGCGGCGTGGATCAGCGCGGAGATCGGCGTCGGACCTTCCATCGAGTCCGGCAGCCACACGTGCAGCGGGAACTGCGCCGACTTACCCATCGCGCCGATGAACAGCAGGATGCAGGTGACGGTCATCAGCGACCACTCGTGGCCCGGGATGATCTCGATGGTCTTGTGCGCCAGCGCAGGAGCGGCGGCGAACACGTCGCTGTAGTTCAGCGAGCCGCCGAAATAGGCCAGCACCATGCCGATGCCCAGCAGGAAGCCGAAGTCGCCCACGCGGTTGACCAGGAAAGCCTTCAGGTTGGCGAACACCGCGGTCGGCCGCTTGAACCAGAAGCCGATCAGCAGGTAGGACACCAGACCCACCGCTTCCCAACCGAAGAACAGCTGGACGAAGTTGTTGCTCATCACCAGCATCAGCATCGAGAAGGTAAACAGCGAGATGTAGCTGAAGAAACGCTGGTAACCCGGATCATCCTGCATGTAGCCGATGGTGTAGATATGCACCATCAGCGACACGCTGGTGACCACCACCAGCATCATCGCGGTCAGCGAGTCGACCAGGAAGCCGACCGCATACTCGTGGCCGCCGACAGTCAGCCAGGTGTAGACCGGTCCATTGAACACTTCCGCGCTTCCGTTGAGGAAACCCAGGAGCACCTTGAGCGACAGCGCGGCGGACACCGCCACGCCGGCTATCGTGACGACGTGCGAAGCGCGCCGTCCGATCGCCCATCCAAACAGGCCTGCAATGATGGAACCCGCCAGCGGAGCGAGTGCAATCAGCAGGTATAAGCTCTTCATATCCATGCTTTTGTGCTTTAGTTGTGGTTCCGGTTTGCCTTAGCCCTTGAGGCTTCCCAAGTCTTCAACGTTGATGCTCTGCAGGTTGCGGAACAGCACCACCAGAATCGCCAAACCAATGGCGGACTCGGCGGCGGCAACCGTCAGGATGAAGAACACGAAGATCTGCCCCGCAGAATCCGACAGGTAATGCGAGAACGCGATGAAGTTGAAATTCACCGCCAGCAGCATCAGCTCGATGGCCATCAGCAGGATGATCAGGTTCTTCCGGTTCAGGAAGATGCCCAGCACGCTGATGGCAAACAGGATAGCGGCCAGCACCAGAAAGTGAGTCAGTGTCAGCACGTTTCCTCCCTTGTGGTTGATTGGCCGTCAGGCCTGTTGCTCACCGGAATCGGCCGCTTCGGCCTCTTCCACTTTTTTCACGGCGTCCATCTTGACGATGCGGACGCGGTCTTGGCTGCGCACCTTCACCTGGACGGCCGGATCGATCACCTTGCTGTCCTTGCGCGTACGCATGGTCAGGCCGATGGCGGCGATCATCGCCAACAGCAGCACCACGGCGGCGATTTCGAACGGCAGCAGATAGGTGGTGTACAGCTGGCTACCCAGCAGCTTGACGTTGCTGAAGTCGGCAGCCAGCGGCGCGGCGGCCTTGAACTGGCTGAGGCCGGCCTGCGGGCTGACCAGGATCAGCGCCATCTCGAACACCATGATGGCGCCGACCAGGGCGGCCACCGGCAGGTTCTTCCAGAAACCCGCGCGCAGCTGCTCGATATTGATGTCCAGCATCATCACCACGAACAGGAACAGCACCATCACCGCGCCGACGTAGACCAGCACCAGGGTGATCGCCAGGAACTCCGACTCCATCAGCAGCCAGTGGCCGGCGCTGGTGAAGAAAGCCAGCACCAGATACAGCGCGGCGTGCACCGGGTTCTTGGCCGTCACCACGCGCAGACCGGCGAAGATCAGGATGGCGGACAGAACGTAGAAAATTACCGTAGTTAGGTTCATGGCCTCCCCTTAGCGATACTTGGCGTCAGCCGCCTTGTTGGCGGCGATCTCGGCCTCGTACTTGTCGCCCACAGCCAGCAGCATCGGCTTGGTGTAGTAGAGGTCGCCACGTTTTTCACCGTGGTATTCGAAGATGTGCGTTTCCACGATGGCGTCCACCGGACAGGCTTCCTCGCAGAAGCCGCAGAAGATGCACTTGGTCAGGTCGATGTCGTAGCGCGTGGTGCGGCGGGTGCCGTCGTCGCGCTGTTCGGACTCGATGCTGATGGCCATCGCCGGGCACACCGCCTCGCACAGCTTGCAGGCGATGCAGCGCTCTTCGCCGTTGGCGTAGCGGCGCTGCGCGTGCAGGCCGCGGAAACGCGGCGAAATCGGCGTCTTCTCTTCCGGGAACTGCACCGTGATCTTGCGGGCGAAGAAGTAGCGGCCAGTGACCATCAGGCCCTTGACCAGCTCCACCAGCAGGAAGGTCTTGAAAAAGTTGCGGATCGAATTCATTTTTTCACCTATCCCCTGTCTCAGTGCCAAATCGACAGCGGGGTAAACATCCACACGCCCACCACCAGAATCCACACCAGGGTCACCGGGATGAACACTTTCCAGCCCAAGCGCATGATCTGGTCATAGCGATAGCGCGGGAAGGTGGCGCGGAACCACAGGAAGCAGAACAGCACCATCGACATCTTCACGGCCAGCCAGAAGAAGCCGCCGGCGCCCAGGATGCCCCAGGAAGCCGGGAACGGAGACAGCCAGCCGCCCAGGAACAGCAGGGAGGTCAGCGCCGCCACCAGAATCATGTTGGCGTATTCGGCCAGGAAGAAGATGGCGAAGGCCATGCCCGAGTATTCCACGTGGAAACCGGCCACGATTTCCGATTCGCCTTCCGCCACGTCGAACGGCGCGCGGTTGGTTTCGGCAACGCCGGAGATCAGGTAGACGATGAACAGCGGGAACAGCGGCAGCCAGTTCCAGGAGAACAGCGAACCGCCGGCCATGCCCACGGCCTGCTGCTTGACGATGTCGACCAGGTTCAGGCTGCCGGACACCATCAGCACGCCGACCAGGGCGAAGCCCATCGCCAGTTCGTACGAGACGATCTGGGCGGCGGAGCGCATCGCGCCGAGGAAGGAGTACTTCGAGTTGCCCGCCCAGCCGGCGATGATCACGCCGTACACGCCCATCGAGGTCAACGCCAGGATGTAGAGCAGCGAGGCGTTGACGTTGGCCAACACCAAGTGGTCGGTAAACGGAATCACCGCCCAGGCCGCCAAGGCCGGGCCGATGGACAGCACCGGCGCCAGCAGGAACAAGCCCTTGCTGGAGTTGGTGGGCAGGATGATTTCCTTCATCAGCAGCTTGACCGCGTCGGCGATAGGCTGCAGCAGACCGAACGGGCCCACGCGGTTGGGGCCGATCCGGATCTGCATATAACCGATCACCTTGCGCTCGGCCAGGGTCAGATAGGCCACTGCGCCCAGCATCGGCAGAACGATGGCGATGATCTTCAGCAGGGTCCACACCAGGAGCCCCGCATCAGTGCCAAGAATACCTTGCAAGAACTCCATGGTTTACCCCTGCTTGATCTCGATAGCGTCGAACATGCCGCCCAGCGCCAGCGTTGCTGCGTGCGCGGTGGCGACCCGTACCACGTCGGCCGGCAGGCTGTCGTCGGCCTCGACGCGCAAGCGCGCCTCGCCCGAACCCTGCTTCAGCAGCGCGGTGGAACCGGCGGCGATGCCCAGCTTGGCCAGCAAGCTGCCGTGCGCGCGTGCGACGGAGGCGTCCTTGGCTTCGTTGGTTTCCTGCAGCGGCTTGGCGCGGCGGCTGATGGCGTCGGCCTGGTACATCGGCACTTCGCCGACGCGGACGATGCCGGAGGCGACTGCCGGGTTGGCGGCGACCTTGGACAACGCGTTGTTCAGCTTGGAGGCCAGATCGCCGAACTCGGCGCGCACGTCCTCGGCGCTGTTCTGCTCGAAGCCGGACAGGTTCAGCATATTGCCCAGCACGCGCAGCACCTTCCAGGCCGGACGGGTTTCGCCCAGCGGACGCACCACGCCGTTGAAGGTTTGCAGCTTGCCTTCCATATTGACGAAGGAACCGGCGGTCTCGGAGAACGGCGCGATCGGCAGCAGCACGTCGGCGTAGTCCAGCAGCCCCTGGCCCTTGTACGCGGTCAGCGCGATCACGGTAGCCGCCTGCTTCATCGCAGCCACGGCGGCCTGCGGGTTGTAGCTGTCGAACTCCACTTCGGTGTTCAGCAGGAAGTAGGCCTTCTTCGGCTTGGCGATCATCGCGGCGGCGTTGTCGCCGTTGGTCGGCAGCGCGCCCACCAATTCCGCGCCCACGCTGTTGGCGGCTTCGGCCAGGATGCCGAAACGCGCGCCGCTCAAGCGGGCGATTTCCTGGGCCAGCGACAGCAGCTGGCTATAAGCCGGATGGTGTTGCGCCACATTGCCCAGCACGATGGACGCGGTTTCCGCGCCAGTCAGGCTGGCGGCGATGCGGCGCGCCTGTTCGGACACTTCCACGGACGACAGGTCGATCTCGGTCGAGCCGGATTTGATCTCGGCGACGGCCTTCAGCACTTGCGACAGCGCGTTCACCAACGCCAGCGGCGACACGATCAGCTTGCCGTTGATCTTGGTCAGCAAATTGTCGTCGGCGACATGGATAATGTTCAGCTCGCTGCCCTTCTTGACCGAAGCGCGCAGGCGGGCGGCCAGCAGCGGCTGCTCCTTGCGCAGCGACGAGCCGACAACCAGCACGGACTTGGCGTCGCCGAGTTCGACGATGCTGGAACCCAGCCACTCCGCGCCCTGCTTGGCGGCATCGGCGGAGAAGTCGCTGCGGCGCAGGCGGTAGTCGATGGCGTTCACGCCGAAGGCGCGCGCCAGCTTCTGGGCCAGATGCAGTTCTTCGGTGGTGGAGTGCGGGTTCAGCAGGAAGCCGATGGCGTCCTTGCCGTGATCGGCGGATACGCCGTTCAGGCCCTTCACCACGTAGTTCAGCGCGGTTTCCCAGTCGGTGTCGTGCCACTTGCCGTCGAACTTGATCATCGGCTTGGTGAGACGCTCGGCGCTGTTCAGGCCTTCGTACGAGAAGCGGTCGCGGTCGGCGATCCAGCATTCGTTGATGGCTTCGTTTTCCAGCGGCAGCACGCGCATCACTTCATTGCTCTTCACCTGGACGATCAGGTTGGAGCCGAGGCCGTCGTGCGGGCTAACCGACTTGCGGCGCGACAGTTCCCAGGCGCGGGTGCTGTAGCGGAACGGCTTGGAGGTCAGCGCGCCCACCGGGCACAGGTCGATGACGTTGCCGGAGATTTCCGAATCCACAGTCTTGCCCAGGAACGGCAGGATCTCGGAGAACTCGCTCCGGTTGGCCATGCCGATTTCCTGATAGCCGCCGATTTCCTCGGTAAAGCGGACGCAGCGGGTGCAGTGGATGCAACGGGACATTTCCTCGGCCGAGACCAGCGGGCCCATGTCCTTGCCCACCACCACGCGCTTTTCTTCTTCGTAGCGCGAAGTGGAGTTGCCGTAGCCGACCGCCAGGTCTTGCAGCTGGCATTCGCCGCCCTGGTCGCAGATCGGGCAATCCAGCGGGTGATTGATCAGCAGGAACTCCATCACGCCTGCTTGGGCCTTCTTGGCCAGCGGCGAGGCGGTATGGACTTTCATGCCGTCGGTGACAGGAGTGGCACAGGCCGGCAGCGGCTTAGGCGCCTTTTCCACTTCCACCAGACACATGCGGCAGTTGGCCGCGATGGACAGCTTCTTGTGGTAGCAGAAGTGCGGTATGTAGGTCCCAACGGAGTGGGCCGCTTCCATGACGGTGCTGCCCTGCTCCACCGTCAGTTTCTTACCGTCGATTTCGATTTCAAGCATCGCTCAACACCATTTGTGATCCACCAAGGTCTTTCCGTGTTCGATCGCGTACTCGAACTCATTGCGGAAATGCTTGGTGAAACTGCGAACCGGGAACACAGCGGCGTCGGCCAAGGCGCAGATCGTGCGGCCCGCCATGTTGTTGCCCACGGAATCCAGAAGCTCCAGATCGCCCGGACGGCCCTGGCCGTTGGCGATGCGGTGGATGACCTTGTACAGCCAGCCGGTGCCTTCGCGGCACGGCGTGCACTGGCCGCAGGATTCCTCGTGATAGAAATAGGCCAGGCGCTCCAGCGCCTTCACCATGCACACGTCCTCGTTCATCACGATCACGGCACCGGAACCCAGCATCGAGCCGGCTTTGGCGATGCTGTCGTAGTCCATGGTGCATTGCATCATGATGTCGGCAGGCAGCACCGGCGCGGACGAGCCACCCGGAATCACCGCTTTCAGCTTCTTGCCGCCGCGCATGCCGCCGGCCATTTCCAAGAGCTCGGTGAACGGGGTGCCCAGGGCGACCTCGTAGTTGCCCGGACGATTGACGTGGCCGGAGACCGAGAACAGCTTGGTGCCGCCGTTGTTGGGCTTGCCCTTTTCCAGGAAGGTTTGCGCGCCGTCGCGGATGATGAACGGCACCGAGGCGAAGGACTCGGTGTTGTTGATGGTGGTCGGCTTGCCGTACAGGCCGAAGCTGGCCGGGAACGGCGGCTTGAAGCGCGGCTGGCCCTTCTTGCCTTCCAGCGATTCCAGCAACGCGGTTTCTTCGCCGCAGATGTAGGCGCCGTAGCCGTGGTGGGCGAACAGGTCGAAGTTGAAGCCGGTGCCCAGAATGTTCTGGCCCAGGAAACCCGCCTTGCGCGCTTCTTCCAGCGCCTCTTCGAAGCGTTGGTAGTCTTCAAAGATTTCGCCGTGGATGTAGTTGTAACCCGCCTTGGTGCCCATCGCGTAACCGGCGATGATCATGCCCTCGATCAGCGAGTGCGGGTTGTAGCGGATGATGTCGCGGTCCTTGAAGGTGCCCGGCTCGCCCTCGTCGGTGTTGCAGACGACGTACTTGTCGCCCGGGAACGAGCGCGGCATGAAGCTCCACTTCAGGCCGGTGGGGAAACCCGCGCCGCCGCGGCCACGCAGGCCGGAGTTCTTCACTTCCGCGATGACGTCTTCTTGGGTCATCTTGGAGTCAAGGATGCGACGCAGCGCCTGGTAGCCGCCACGGGCTACGTAAGCGTCCAGACGCCAGCAGTCGGGCTGCGCGGTGTCGACGCCGTCGAAAATCACGCCATTAGCGAAGACAGCCATTATTTCAACTCCGCCAGTTTTTTATCGATTGCTTCGGGCGTCATGAAGCTGCACATCTTGTGGTTGTTCACCAGCAAGACCGGCGCATCGCCGCAAGCGCCCATGCATTCGCCTTCCTGCAGCGTGTACATGCCGTCAGCGCTGGTTTCGCCGATGGCGATGCCCAGCTTCTGCGAGATGTACTCTGCGGCATTGACGCCGCCGGACAGCGCACAGGGCAGGTTGGTGCAGACGGTGATCTTGTATTTGCCCACCGGCTTCATGTCGTACATGTTGTAGAAGGTGGCGACTTCGTAGGCGGCTACCGGAGCGATTTCCAGATAGTTGGCGACGAACTCGATCACGTCCTTATTCAGGCAACGCGCTTCCGGGGTTTCACCGGTGGCGCGCCGCTCTTCCAGCGCGATGCGCAACGCGCCCATGACGGCGGAGCGCTTCTGGTCGGCCGGGTATTTGGCGACCTCGCGGTCGATCAAGGCTAGCGATTGTGCGGACAGCATCAGCGGTCAATCTCCCCAAACACGATATCCTGCGTACCAATGATCGCCACCACGTCGGCGATCATGTGACCCTTGGCCATCTCGTCCAGCGCGGCCAAGTGGGCATAGCCCGGCGCGCGGATTTTCAGACGATACGGTTTGTTGGCGCCGTCGGACACCAGGTAGATGCCGAACTCGCCCTTCGGGTGTTCCGTGCCCACGTAAGCCTCGCCTTCCGGCACGTGCATGCCTTCGGTGAACAGCTTGAAGTGGTGGATCAGGTCTTCCATATTGGACTTCATGCCTTCGCGCGAAGGCGGCGCCACTTTATGGTTGTCCGTGATCACCGGGCCAGGATTGGCGCGCAGCCAGGCCACGCACTGCTGGATGATGCGGTTGGACTGGCGCATCTCTTCCACGCGCACCAGATAGCGGTCGTAGCAGTCGCCGCCCACGCCCACCGGCACGTCGAAGTCCATCTTGTCGTACACATCGTACGGCTGGGTCTTGCGCAAGTCCCAGGCGATGCCGGAGCCGCGCAGCATCGGGCCGGTCATGCCCAGATTCAGCGCGCGCTCGGCCGTTACCACGCCGATGCCCACGGTACGCTGCTTCCAGATGCGGTTGTCAGTCAGCAGGGTCTCGTATTCGTCGACATAGGTCGGGAAGCGCTTGGTGAAGTCTTCGATGAAGTCCAGCATCGAACCCTTGCGGCCTTCGTTCAGGCGCGCCAGTTCCTTGGCGTTCTTGATCTTGGACACGGTGTACTGCGGCATCGAATCCGGCAGGTCGCGGTAGACGCCGCCCGGACGGAAGTAAGCCGCGTGCATGCGCGCGCCGGACACCGCCTCGTAGCAGTCCATCAGATCCTCGCGTTCGCGGAACGCGTACAGGAACATGGTCATCGCGCCGATGTCCAGCGCGTGGGCGCCGATCCACAGCAGGTGGTTCAGGATGCGGGTGATCTCCGCGAACATCACGCGGATGTATTGCGCGCGCTCGGGCACTTCGATGCCAGCCAGCTTCTCGATAGCCAGGCAATAGGCGTGTTCGTTGCACATCATGGACACGTAGTCGAGACGGTCCATGTACGGCAGAGACTGGATGTAGGTCTTGCTCTCGGCCAGCTTCTCGGTGCCGCGGTGCAGCAGGCCGATGTGCGGGTCGGCGCGCTGGACGACTTCGCCGTCCAGCTCCAGCACCAGGCGCAGCACGCCGTGCGCGGCCGGGTGTTGCGGGCCGAAGTTCAGGGTGTAGTTGCGGATCTCAGCCACCGTAGCTCTCCTCGCGAATGATGCGCGGAGTGATTTCGCGCGGTTCGATGGTCACCGGCTGGTAGATCACGCGCTGCTGAGTCGGGTCGTAGCGCATTTCCACGTGGCCGGACAGCGGGAAGTCCTTGCGGAACGGGTGGCCGACGAAACCGTAGTCGGTCAGCAGGCGGCGCAGGTCGGGGTGGCCTTCGAACACGATGCCGTACAGGTCGAACGCTTCGCGCTCGAACCAGTTGGCGGCGTTCCAGATGCCGTTGACCGATGGGATAACCGGGAAGGCGTCGTCTTCGGCGAAGACGCGCAGGCGGATGCGGTGGTTCAGCTTGACGGACAGCAGATGGTATACCGCGGCGAAGCGCGGGCCGTCCCACGGCTCATCGCGATAGGCGCTGTAGTCCATGCCGCAGACGTCGATGCACTGCTCGAAGGCGAGATCGGCGTGGTCGCGCAGCGTCTGGGCCACGGACAGCAGATCGGACGCCTTGCAGACGATGGTCAGCTCGTCCAGGGCCAGCGTGCTGCGCACGAGCTTGTCGCCCAGCGCGGCGGCAACGACCGAACCCAACGCTTCCATTTTCTTGGAGGCCATAAGTTTCTACCTTAGCGGGCGATGGTGTTGGTACGTTTGATTTTGTTCTGCAGCTGGATGATGCCGTACAGCAGCGCCTCGGCCGTCGGCGGACAGCCCGGCACGTAGACATCGACCGGCACGATGCGGTCACAGCCTCGAACAACGGAATAGGAATAATGGTAGTACCCGCCGCCGTTGGCACAGGACCCCATCGAGATCACCCAGCGCGGCTCGGCCATCTGGTCATACACCTTGCGCAGGGCCGGCGCCATCTTGTTGCACAGCGTGCCGGCGACGATCATCAGGTCGCTTTGCCGCGGGCTGGGGCGGAACACGATGCCGAAACGGTCCAGATCGTAACGCGCCGCGCCGGCGTGCATCATTTCCACCGCGCAACAGGCCAGACCAAAGGTCATCGGCCACAGCGAACCGGTGCGGGTATAGTTGATAAGCTTGTCGGCTGTCGTGGTAACGAAGCCTTTCTCCAGAATCCCTTCTACTCCCATTCCAGAGCTCCCTTCTTCCACATGTAGACGAAGCCGAGCGTCAGCACGGCGAGAAATTCGACCATCACGCCCAGGCCATACACGCCCAAGTCCTTCAGCACCACGGCCCACGGAAACAGGAATGCGATTTCCAGGTCGAACAGGATGAAGAGGATGGCGATCAGGTAGTAACGGACGTCGAACTTCATGCGGGCATCTTCGAAGGCCTCGAAGCCGCATTCGTATGGAGAAAGTTTCTCAGAGTCGGGACGATTGGGCGCGAGCAGTTTGCCCAAGGCAATAGGGCCCACACCGACCAACAGTCCGACAATGACAAACATCAGAATGGGAAAGTAGTTTTGCAGCATTTCCCGTACACCCCCAAAAAAAGAGGGGTCACCCCCTCTTGGCTCCAAATAAAACAGGCCACCGGAGTCCCGGTGGCCTGTTTTTGAATGGTGGTGCCGACAGTGAGACTCGAACTCACACAGCTTTCGCCACTACCCCCTCAAGATAGCGTGTCTACCAATTTCACCATGTCGGCACAGCAAAGCTTTAAATTGTCACTCCGGAATCTTGGAAGCCGTTCCGGAAGCGTTTTTATTAGGCGCGCCTGCCGGGATTTGCGGCGCAACCTGTTCAATCTTTCCACCCATCACACCAAGGTCATGCTTTCCGCCCCCGGAAAGGTATACCAGACCCATGGCTGTACAGAAGAACACTGCCGCGGCGACCGCGGTGGTTCTACTCAGGAAATTCGCAGAGCCAGACGCCCCAAACAGACTGCCGGACGCACCACTACCAAAAGCCGCACCCATATCCGCACCCTTGCCATGCTGCATCAGAACAAGGACGATGATACTCACTGCGGACAGCAGGTTTACAATCCAAATAAGCGTCTTGAGAAGTTCCATACTATATCAATTTTCCTGCGGCTTGGCAAACCACTCTGAATGAATCGGCGTCCAGCGAGGCCCCTCCGACCAATGCGCCGTCGACGTTTTTCGTCGCCAGAATCGCCTCGGCGTTCTCCGCTTTGACACTGCCGCCGTAGAGGACGCGAATCTTATCGGAGCTGCCAATGTTTTGCAAGCACCAGTTTTTGATGAATGCATGAATTTCGGCGATTTGCTCAAGCGTCGCCACCTTGCCGGTACCAATGGCCCACACCGGTTCGTAGGCGATGACGTAATCACCATCGGTCAATTCCGGCAGGATAGCAAGCTGCGCCGCAATCACCTCCAGATGCTGGCCGGCTTCGCGCTGCTCCAGCGTCTCGCCCACGCACAGCACCGGCGTCACGCCGGCGGCGATGGCATTGCGCATTTTTTGCAGCAACGCGGTGTTGTCCTCGCCGAAATACTGGCGGCGCTCAGAATGGCCAACCAGCGCGTAGCGGCAACCGATGTCGGCCAGCATGGCGGCGCTTGTTTCGCCGGTATAGGCGCCGTCCGCGGCGAAGCGGCTGACATCCTGGGCCGACAAGGCCAGGCGGCTGCCCTTCAGGGATTCGGCCAGGGCGGCCAGATACACCGCGGGCGCGGCGATGCCGACGCCTTCGCGATTGGTCGCGGCATGGTCCAGCAGCGCGGACACCAGGGCCTGCGCGCTGTCGGCGCGCGTATTCATCTTCCAATTGCCAATCACCAGCTTGCCGGACATGCCACTCTCCCCATCTTTATTAAAAGAAGATGGCGCGCATTATAGCGCAGCCGGCAAGCGTCTCCAATGAAGCTGGATCAAGCATTTACGACTTGTAATATTACTGAAAGATTTGAGCTATACGATGGCGGCCATTACAACAGCAGCCCATTACACTTCGGGAGTTAAGCATGAAACAGTCCGTACGTCTCGCCGCGGCTCTTGGTTCCGTATTGATCGCCGGTTCGGTATACGCAGCAGACATCACTGGCGCAGGCGCAACCTTTCCCTACCCGCTGTACGCCAAGTGGGCGGCCAATTACAAGGGCGTCTCCGGCAACAATATGAACTACCAGTCCATCGGCTCCGGCGGCGGCATCAAGCAGATCCAGTCCAAGACCGTGGACTTCGGCGCGTCCGACATGCCGCTGAAGCCGGAAGAACTGGAAAAGTCCGGCCTGACTCAATTCCCGACCGTGATGGGCGGCGTGGTGCCGGTGTATAACATCCCGGGCATCGCCGCTGGCCAGATCAAATTCTCCGGCCCGCTACTGGCCGACATCTACATGGGCAAGGTCGCCAAGTGGAACGACCCGGCCATCGCCAAGCTGAACCCGGGCGTCAAGCTGCCTGACCAGCGCATTTCTGTGGTGCGTCGTTCCGACGGCTCCGGCACTACCTTCATCTTCACCAACTACCTGTCCAAGGTCTCGCCGGAGTGGGCGAAGGAAGTCGGCTCCAACACCGCGGTCAGCTGGAAGGGCAGCTCGGTAGGCGGCAAGGGCAACGAAGGCGTGGCCAACTACGTGTCCCGCATCAAGGGCGCCATCGGTTATGTCGAGTACGCCTACGCCAAGCAGAACAAGCTGTCCTATGGCTTGCTGCAAAACCAGGCTGGCAATTTCGTGAAGCCGGACGAGGCTTCCTTCAAAGCCGCAGCCGCCAATGCCGACTGGAAAAAGGCCCCGAACTTCTACCTGCTGCTGACCAACCAGCCGGGCAAGGACAGCTGGCCGATCGCCGGCGCCACCTTTATCCTGATGCACAAGAAGCAGGACAAGCCGGCTCAAGCCACCGAAGTGCTGAAGTATTTCGACTGGGCTTACAAGAACGGCGACAAGACCGCTCAGGAACTGGACTACATCCCGATGCCGGACAGCGTGAAAACCGTGATCCGCACCAGCTGGAAGCAAATCACCGATAATGGCGGCAAAACCGTCTGGAACTGATAGCGCGACACGCTGAGCGTCGCACTCAGGCCGGGGGGAGCAAGCTCTCTCCGGCCTTGTGTCTGAACCACCAAGACAACGACACATGCAAAAACTCAACAATCAACAGCAGCTGGGCTATCAGCTGTTGCTGGATAAAATCTTCCGCGTGACCACCCGCAGCTTCGCCTTCCTGGTGCTGGCGCTGCTGGTGGGCATTCTCATTTCGCTGCTGATCGGCGCGATGCCGACCATCCAACATTTCGGCCTGGGCTTCCTGACCAGCTCGGAATGGGATCCGGTGCAGGAGAAGTTCGGCGCCGTGGTGCCCATCTTCGGCACCCTGGTCACCTCCATCATCGCGCTCCTGATCGGCGTGCCGGTCAGCTTCGGCATCGCCCTGTTCCTGACCGAGCTGTGCCCGGCCTGGCTGAAACGCCCGCTGGGCATCGCCATCGAGCTCTTGGCCGGCATTCCGTCCATCATCTACGGCATGTGGGGTCTGTTCGTGTTTGCGCCGTTCTTCGCCGACCACATCCAGCCGTGGTTCATCGAACATCTGGGCGACGCGCCGCTGGTCGGCTTCCTGTTCCAGGGCGCGCCGATGGGCATCGGTCTGTTCACCGCCGGCCTGATCCTGGCCATCATGGTGATTCCGTTCATCGCCTCGGTCATGCGCGACGTATTCGAAGTGGTGCCCACCATGCTGAAGGAATCGGCGTATGGCCTGGGCTCCACCACCTGGGAAGTCGTGCGCCACGTCGTACTGCCCTACACCAAGACCGGCGTCGTCGGCGGCGTCATGCTGGGCCTGGGACGGGCGCTGGGCGAAACGATGGCGGTCACCTTCGTCATCGGCAACTCTTCGCGCTTCACGACCAGCCTGTTCGAGCCGGGCAACTCCATCGCCTCCTCGCTGGCCAACGAGTTCGCCGAGGCCAACGGCGATTTGTACATCGGCTCGCTGATCGAGCTGGGCCTGATCCTGTTCTTCATCACCTTTGTGGTGCTGGCCTGTTCCAAGCTGCTGCTGCTGCGCCTGAAGAAGCAGGAAGGCAAGCCTTCCTGATATGAAAGACGTCACAACGATGAGCCAAGCGACAATGAACGACGCCTTGCCTACCGCTGCCGCCGCATCCGGCCTGAAGATGGATAGCGCCATCTATCGGCGCCGCCGGCTGACCAATAAGCTGACCATGACCATATCGATGCTGACCATGGTCTTCGGTCTGTTCTGGCTGTTCTGGATCCTGATCACGCTGCTGCAGCACGGCCTGTCCGGCATCAACTGGCAGGTGTTCACCGAAAGCACGCCGCCGCCCGGCAGCACCGGCGGCCTGGCCAACGCCATTTACGGCAGCCTGGTGATGACCGCCTTCGGCACGCTGTTCGGCACGCCGATCGGCATCCTGGCCGGCATCTATCTGGCAGAATTCGGCCAGCGCGGCTGGCTGGCGCCGGCCACCCGCTTCATCAACGATATTCTGCTGTCCGCGCCGTCCATCGTGATCGGCCTGTTCGTGTACGAAGTCTACGTGGTGTCGGTGGGCCACTTCTCCGGTTGGGCCGGCTCCTGCGCGCTGGCCATCCTGGTGATTCCGGTGGTGGTGCGCACCACCGAGAACATGCTGCGCCTGGTGCCGAACAGCCTGCGCGAAGCCGCCGCCGCGCTGGGCGCGCCGCAATGGAAAGTGACGATGCAGGTGACGCTGCGCTCGGCCAAGGCCGGCGTGATGACCGGCATCCTGCTGGCCGTGGCGCGCATTTCCGGCGAAACCGCGCCGCTGCTGTTCACCGCGCTGAACAACCAGTTCTTCAACAGCAATATGAACCAACCGATGGCCAACCTGCCTATCGTGATCTTCCAGTTCGCGATGAGTCCGTACGAAGACTGGCACGCCCTGGCCTGGGCCGGCTCGCTGTTGATCACCTTCAGCGTCCTCACCCTGAATATCGTCGCCCGCTGGATGGGCGGTCGCAAGAATCAATCGAATTAAGGCATGACAACCATGACCACCCCTAGCTCCAAGCTCGAGGTTCGCAACCTTAACTTCTTTTACGGCAACTTCCATGCGCTGAAGAACATCCAGCTGGAAATCGCGCCGCGCAAGGTTACCGCCTTCATCGGCCCGTCCGGCTGCGGCAAATCCACGCTACTGCGCACCTTCAACCGCATGTATGAGCTGTACCCCGGCCTGCGCGCCGAGGGCGAGATCCTGCTGGACGGCCAGAACGTCCTGGGCCGCGACATCGACGTCAACCTGCTGCGCGCTAAGGTCGGCATGGTGTTCCAGAAGCCGACGCCGTTTCCGATGTCCATCTACGACAACATCACCTTCGGCGTGAAGCTGTACGAGAAGCTGTCCAAGGGCGAGATGGAAGACCGCGTCGAATGGGCGCTGCGCAAGGCCGCGCTGTGGGACGAAGTGAAGGACAAGCTGAAGCAGTCCGGCCACTCGCTGTCCGGCGGCCAGCAGCAGCGTCTGTGCATCGCCCGCGCGGTGGCGTCCAAGCCGGAAGTGCTGCTGCTGGACGAGCCGACCTCGGCCCTGGACCCGATCTCCACCGCCCACATCGAAGAGCTGATTCATGAGCTGAAAGAGGACTACACCATCGCCATCGTCACGCACAATATGCAGCAGGCGGCGCGGGTGTCCGACTTCACGGCCTATATGTATCTGGGCGAAATGATCGAGTTCGGCAAGACCGACAATATCTTCACCGCGCCGCAGGTCAAGGCCACCGAAGACTACATCACCGGCAAGTTCGGCTGATTGCCAAGCTGTCGAACAATCGGCCCCAGCCCATGCTGGGGCCTTTTGTTTCTTCACCCATCAATGATGATGACATCGACAGAAATCAAGGACTTACCCTGCCAGCCAGGCGGCGCTGTCAAGCGGATTCTGTCGATTGGGTCGGCAAAACCACACGCTTTATATTTTTTTTATTTAAACTTGACGGCTCCCCCGCAGACCCCAACAATCCCGCCTTTACGATAAACACTGACTCGCCATGCTGGACCTGTTTTCCGGGCTCGACACCCATGTAGTCATCACCCTGGTGCTCTCTCTGGGCTTCGTGCTCGCTTTTGAGTTCATCAACGGTTTCCACGACACCGCCAACGCGGTGGCGACCGTCATCTATACCCAATCGATGAAGCCGCGCCTCGCCGTGTTCTACTCCGGGGTATGCAACTTCCTCGGCGTGATGAGCGGCGGCTTGGCCGTGGCCTATGCCATCGTCCACCTGCTGCCGGTGGACCTCTTGATCTCGGTGAACACCAGCCGCGGCATGGCCATGGTGTTCGCGCTGCTGGCCGCCGCCATCCTGTGGAATCTGGGCACCTGGTACCTGGGCCTGCCGGCCTCGTCCAGCCATACCCTGATCGGCGCCATCCTTGGCGTCGGCGTGGCCAACAGCCTGATCAACCACACAGCGCTGTCCCATGGCGTCAATTGGGGCAAGGCCATCGACGTCGGCGCCTCGCTGCTGGTCTCGCCAGTGGTCGGCGCCGTCACGGCGGGTTTGATCGTCATCCTGCTGCGTCGTTACCGGCCGCACAGCAATGTGCACAAGACGCCATACCAGCGCCAGCAGGTGGAAGGCCGCAAGCATCCGCCGTTCTGGACCCGCTTCATGCTGATCGTATCGGCGATGGGCGTCAGCTTCGCCCATGGCTCCAATGACGGCCAGAAGGGCGTCGGCCTGATCATGCTGGTGCTGATCGGCATCGTGCCGGCCAAGTTCGTGCTGAACCTGGACAGCACGCCGTACCAGCTGGATCGCACTCGCGATGCCGCCGTGCATCTGCAGCAGTTCTACCAGCGCCATGAGATGGAGCTGTCCAAGATCATGGTCAAGACCAATGGCACAAGCCAGTACGAGTGCCATCCGCAGCAGACTGTGGCCACTGCCGGCCAATTGATCAAGCTGATGGGGGATAGCACCGACTATCACCATCTGAGCGCCTCGCAGCGTTGGGATGTGCGCACCCAGCTGCTATGCCTGGACGATGCGGCCAAGAATGCCGCGGCGCTGCCCAATCTGTCCTCCGACGAAAAGCAGCTGCTGAGCAATCTGCGCAAGGACCTGACCACCACCACCGAATACGCGCCGACCTGGGTGATCGTGGCGGTGGCGCTGTCGCTGGGCATCGGCACCATGATAGGTTGGAGACGCGTGGTGAAAACCGTGGGTGAAGGCATAGGCAAGAAGGACATGACCTATGCCCAAGGCGTGGCTGCGCAAACTACAGCCGCGGTGTCCATTGGCCTGGCCAGCTGGTTTGGCTTCCCGGTATCCACCACCCATGTGCTGTCCAGCGGCGTGGCCGGCACCATGGTCGCCGACAAGGCCGGTCTGCAAATGAGCACCGTGCGTTCTATCGCCCTGGCCTGGGTCTTCACCCTGCCCGCGGCGATGCTGCTGGCCGGCGGCATGTACTACCTGGCGGCGCAGTGGTTCTGACCCAAGCCGCCGCCTCTGTCAAAAAGCCGCTCCTTGAGCGGCTTTTTTCATGCTTGATCCAGGTCAACGGCTTGTTTGTCTACGCTTGAACCATTAATTCATGAATTGCTAATATGAACGCGCTTCATCAATGGTTTCTTTTGTTTGCAGCAATCCTCCCTCGCCGCCGCGATGCCCCCAATCGCGGCGGATTTTTTTTACGCCTTCAAGAATTGCTCCCGTCCCGCCAGCCAGCGCTCCAGATGCGCCTCCGCCGCCTGCGGCCAGCGCTCCAGCAGAATAGGGGCCAGATCGCGCGCCGCCTCCAGCAAGGCTTGATCCTGCTCCAGATCAGCAAAGCGCAGCATGGGCAAACCACTCTGCCGCGCGCCCAGAAACTCGCCCGGCCCGCGTATCTGCAAGTCCTGCCGAGCGATCTCGAAGCCGTCGGTATTCTCGTAGATCACTTTCAGCCGCGCCTTGGCCAGGTCAGACAGCGGGTTCTCGAACAGCAGCACGCATACGCTGCGCGCGCTGCCCCGCCCTACCCGCCCGCGCAACTGGTGCAGCTGCGCCAGGCCCATGCGCTCGGCGTGTTCGATCACCATCAGGCTGGCATTGGGCACATCCACGCCGACCTCAATCACCGTGGTGGCCACCAGCACGTCCAGTTGGCCGGCGGCGAAGGCCGCCATCACCTCGGCCTTTTCCGCCGCCTTCAAGCGGCCATGGACCAGCCCGATGCGCCGCCCCGGCAAATCCTGCAGCAGCTGTTGATGGCAATCCACCGCCGTCTGCAGTTGCAAGGCTTCCGATTCTTCGATCAGCGGGCATACCCAATAGGCCTGATTGCCCTCGGCGCAAGTTTTCTCGACGAATTGCACCACCTCGGCGCGGCGCGGGCTGCCGATCAGCTTGGTGACGATGGGCGTGCGCCCCGGCGGCAGCTCATCGATCACCGACACGTCCAGATCGGCGTAGAAGCTCATCGCCAGCGTGCGCGGAATCGGCGTGGCCGACATCATCAGCTGGTGCGGCTCCTCGCCCTTGTCCTGCAGCGCCAGCCGCTGGCCGACGCCGAAACGGTGCTGTTCGTCGACGATAGCCAAGCCCAGCTTGTGGAAGGCCACATCATCCTGAAACAGCGCATGGGTGCCGACCGCCAGCCGCGACTGGCCGGAGGCGATCTCATCCAGCGCCAGTTGCTTGGCCTTTTTGCGCAGGCTGCCGGACAGCCAGGACACTTTGATGCCCAGCGGCTCCAGCCAGCCGGACAGTTTCAGATAATGCTGCTCGGCCAGGATCTCCGTCGGCGCCATCAGCGCCACCTGGTAACCGGCTTCGATCGCCGCCAGCGCCGCCAGCGCGGCGACGATGGTCTTGCCGCTGCCGACATCGCCCTGCAGCAGCCGGTGCATGGGGTGGGGCTGTTTCAGATCGGCGCGGATCTCGTCCAGCACCCGCTGCTGCGCGCCGGTCAGGCTGAACGGCAGCTGGGTCAGTAGTTTTTCGGTCAGGCGGCCATCGCCGACAATGCGCGGCGCCTGGCCCAGCCGCCGCGCGCGATAGGCCAAACGCATCGACAACTGCTGCGCCAGCAATTCGTCAAATTTCAAGCGCTGCCAGGCAGGCAGCTGCGGATCGGCCAACTGCTGCGCCGACCACTCTGGCGGCGGCTGATGCAACAGGCGGATGGCCTCCGAAAACGGCTGCAGCGCCAGCGGCGACAGCAGCGGCGCCGGCAACAGCTCGTCCAGCTTTTGCGACTTCAGCTCGGCATGCACCAGCTTGCGCAGCACCGGCTGAGTCAGACCGTTGACGGTGGGATAGACCGGGGTCAGGCTTTCCGCCAATGGCGCGCCCTCGCGGACTTCGCGCGTCTTGGGATGCACCATCTCGTCGCCGACGAAACCGCGGCGGATCTCGCCCAGCGCGCGGATGCGGTTGCCCTCGACAAACTGCTTGAGCTGGCTGGGATAGAAATGAATGAAACGCAGCATCAACGTGCCGCTGCCATCCTCGATCTGCACCCGTAGCTGCTTGCGCGGCTTGTAGCTGACCTCGTGCGCGGTGACGGTGCCCTCCACCAGCACCGGCTGGCCATAGGGCGCGTCGGCAATCGGGTAGAGGTGGGTTTCATCCTCGTAGCGCAGCGGCAGATGCAGCACCAGATCGAAGCGGCGGCGGATGCCCAGCTTTTCCAGTTTTTTGACCAGCGCGGCCGGCGCGGCCGGCGGCTGATTGGCAAGATCGAGCGGCGAATTCATGTAGGCGATTGTACCCAACAATGACAAAGGCGGAAGCGGCTTGCGCCGGCTTCCGCCTCGTCGTGCCAATCAGCCGGCAACGATTACTGCTGACGTTCCCACACTTGGCTGCGGAAGAACGGGCCGATGTAGCCGCGCACGCGCAGCTTCTTGCCGTCTTCGATCAGCTTGGCGCCGGAGGTGTAGATCTTGCCGGATTTCGGATCAAGAATCTTGCCATCGCTCCATTCTTCGCCATCCTTCTTCAGGCCCCACAGGATCTGCATGCCGTTGACCGGCTTGTCCTTGTTAGCGCCGTCGCACTTGTCGCACACCGCATCCGGGTGTTGATACAGCTTGATGACTTTGCCGTTCAACTCGCCGTTCGGGCCTTCGTTGATCTGCACCAGCGCCTTGGCCTGATGGGTTTCGTCGTCGATGGTCTTCCACAGGCCGGCGGCGCTGCCAGCCAGAGCCATCTGGCTGGCCAGGCCGAACACGGCTGCCACGCAAGCGGCTTTGGCGATTCGAATCATGATGTTTTCCTCGTTCGTTTATTATGAAACAACAGTTTGGAGTAGCGGCTCTAGGATGCCAATTGGCGGACCAACCGTCAAGTCAGCCTCACAGTTGCAACACCCCTTCCCCCATCGCCATGACGCGGCCGCCGACCAGCACAGAGCCATCCGTTCCTACTTCCAGATACAGAACATTAGGCCGCTGGATAGCCTCGCCCTGCTCAACGCGCCAGACCAAAGGCGCCAGGCCGTTCAGCGCGCACCAGCCGCCCAAGTTGGCGCAGGCGCTGCCGGTGCCCGGGTCCTCGATCACCGCGCCCAGCTGCTCGAAGAACAGCCGCACCGTGGCTACGCCGTCCTGCTGGTGCCAGAGATAGGCAATCGCCTTGCCCGGCGTCTTGGCCGCGTTGCGCTTGAAATTTTCCGGCTCCGGCTTGGCCCGCAGCACCGCCTCCCGGCTGGCCAGGGGCACCAATAATTGCTTGGCACCGGCATCGACCCACTCGGCAGGGCCAGCAAGATCGGCCTGATCCAGGTTTAACATCGCGGCGACAGCCGCGGGCGACAAACCCGATGGCGCAGACTGGGCGCTCAGCGCCCGCAGCCCGAACACGCCATCGCGGCGCGTGATGGGAATCAGGCCAGATCGTGTGCGCAGCGTGAACGCGTCGCCGCACTCGCCCATGTCATGCAACACAGCCGCCGCGCCTAAGGTGGGATGGCCGGCAAAGGGCAATTCATAACCCGGCGTGAAGATGCGCAGGCTGGCGGCGCATTCGGCGTCGCCGGGAAACAGAAACACCGTTTCCGACAAATTGAACTGCCGGGCGATCAGCTGCATGTCCCGCTCCGAAAAGCCGCCGGCATCGGTGAACACGGCCAAGGGATTGCCGCCGAAACGCTGCTCGGCAAACACATTGACGATGCGGTATCGGTAAACGCTCATCAGTCCTCCTTATATAGATGGCATGCCCGATCCTGCATCTGATCCTCCACCCTGGCAAGACGCATTTGTACCCGATCCGCCGCCTTGCGCGAGGCCGCTTGCCGCATCTGTTCGCTCAACGCCCGCTGCTTGTCGCCCAGGCGACGGCAGCGCTCCCGCTCCGCCAGCCATTTCTTGCGCGCCTCGCGACGCTCGCGCTCGGCAGCGGCTTCGGCTTTTTGCTGCGCCTTCTCCCGCTTGCCCAGCCAGTCCGCCAAGTCGCGCCGATAGCGCTGCGTGGCGGCGCGGTCACGCTCATCCTGCTCCACCACGCTGAACGGCTGAGCATTCATTTCGATGCGCTGGCTACCCAAGGGACAAGCCTGCTGGCTGTAAGCGATTCGCCCATCGGGCTCGCGGCACTTATAAACCTGCGCGGCCCACGCTTGATCGGCCAAAACCATTCCCAGCAGCATCAGGATCCGCATCACCCACTCCGCTTGGCATCATGTCGTCACCATGCCAAGGCAGGAGCATTTGACGCTACTGGCCACAAGTCGTGCCGCCTCCTCGTGACGAGTTGGCACAAAAACTGCGCCTTGCTGATCTGATTGCACCAGGCTGTCTCAAATTTAGCGACGCTACGAGTAGCGCAATAGTTCAGATCGAAACAATATTGCCTCCCTCAAAAATTACATGAAATTGGCATCTACACCAAAGCAAGTTCTTGCTGCGCCTGAAAATATTTCAACCCATATGAAATCGACAGCCCATTCAGCTATTTCCTAGCTCTTCCTGCACAAAGCCCCTCATGCCCTTCATCAAGCAAGGTCAAGCGTTCTGATGCAATACCATAAGCATAAGAGTAGACTCTGCGCGGAAATAAAAAATAACAATTCTGCATCTTGGCTCGATGGACACATCTAGACTAAGGATTTCGTGATGAATACAACGATGAAACTCCTGCCCCTCGCCGTGGGCAGCGCTCTGCTTTTGGCCGCCTGCGGTGGCGGTGGCGGCAGCGACTCCAACACCAGCAACAACGGCGGCGCCGCGCCCGTCGCTCAGGGAGTTGGCCCCGTCAGCGGCACGGTCGCGACAGGCGCGCCGCTGGAAGATGCTCAGTTGACATTCAAAGACGTCAACGGCAAAACCCTCACCGCTTCGACGGGCGACGATGGCAGCTACAAAGCCGACCTAAGTTCCTTGAAAGCCCCTGTTTTAATCGAAGCCAGCGGCACCGCGGGCGGCCAAAACCTTATATTGCATTCCGTGGTGACCCAAGCTGGCACCACCAATGTCACGCCGCTGACAGATGCCATCGTGGCAATGAGTATCGATGGCGATGCGTCAGCCTGCTTCGCAGACAATAGCTGCGCCGCCAAGCTCTCCAGCGACAAACTTAGCGCCAGCAGCGCCAATCTCCAGGCAGCGTTGGCTCCGATGCTGAGTGCTCACGGACTGGACAGCAAACTGGATATGCTGCATTCGGCGTTCAAGGCTGACAAGACCGGTCAGGATAAGCTGTTGGAAACCGTCAAGGTAGCAGCAGGGGATAATCCGGGTGAAGTTGCCATCCACAGCGCTTTTGGCGGTGACGAAGTGATTGTAAATCGCTCTCAGAAACCCAAAACACAAGTGACTGCTCCCGCGAAATTACCAGACTTAAAAGGCCTAGATGATTTAGCCAAGCAATTGACCGCAGCCTACCAAAAGGCAGATGGTCTGAGTGATCGCTTGAAGCCCCTCTTGAGCAAGGACTTCAACTCCTTTGGTGATAATGCGGCCCAATACATTACCGCCGAACAGACTGATGCTAACGATTCGCAAAACTCATACAATACAGTCGGCACACATTATGGCCGTCCTCAGATCGTACGCTGCGATAATGCGGAACGTTGCGAAGTCAGGATGACAATTACACCGAGCAAAAAACCACCCTATAATTTTTACGCCATAGTTAAATACGAAAACAGTATCTGGAAACTAGCAGGCAATGATGCTCCGGTTAGCTATGATCTGGAAACCCGCGCGCAACAGCTGATCGATGTTAATAAAAAAAGCGCCAAGCGCATGGGTGAACTTTATGTTTCAATTCAACGATATGGCGCATCAGCCCTGCAGCAACAATTTAGTGAAAATCCGCCTGCAGAACAAGTACATAGCGCTCAACTACTAGTTGGCGACAAGGTATTCAAATCCTTTTCCACTCAAACTGGTTGTGGCTTTACTGATGAGCCGGTATTTGGATACGAAGATCCCAGCAGCCATACCATTGCTTGCGGCCCCGCATTTGAATCAAATGATCAAGAAATTCAAAATTATAATGTAGCGCTCCGCCGAGGAACCTTGAAGTTGCGCTTCTTCTCCGACGCAGGTTTCAAACAGCAGGCAGGCAGGGATGTTTATCTACATACTGCGCTATTTACTTCCAATGACCTCAAGAAAATCAACTTTCCCACTATGGATGATGCTTCAATCGACAGAGCCAATAAAGCAAATGGCAGCACGGCATTGAATTTAAACTGGCAAATTCCATCTTCGCTGAAATTTAATTTCATTGCCTTAAGAATGGTTCAACACACCACGCCAGATCAACCTTGGGGCATTCGTCGTAGTGAAAGCGCAGATGACACCACAACACATTCGGCAATCTTAAAAAATAATCTGGTTACCAAACTGACTCAACCAGATGCCTATCGCATTAGCCTCTATGCAAACGATGCAACGGATCGATCTGTATTCACCCGCTATCTGTTTCGCTAGGCGCACGCCATAAAGCAAAACCCCGCGCCAAAACGCGGGGTTTTCTTTCCAGCCAGAACAAGAAGCTTACAGCACCATCACCGCTTCCGCCTCCACCAGCACGCCCTTGGGCAGGCTGGCCACGCCGACGGCGGCGCGCGCCGGGAACGGCTGGCTGAAGTACTGGCCCATGATTTCGTTGAAGGTGGCGAAGTTGGACAGATCGGTCAGGTAGGCATTCAGCTTGACGATCTGGTCCAGGCTGCCGCCGGCGGCTTCGCATACGGCCTTCATGTTCTTGAACACCTGGTGGGTTTCGGCGGCAAAGCCGCCTTCCACCACGACCATGGTGGCCGGATCCAGCGGGATCTGGCCGGACAGGTATACGGTGTTGCCGGCCTTGACGGCTTGCGAGTAAGCGCCGATGGCGGCCGGGGCCTTGTCGGTGTGGATGATTTCCTTAGCCATTATTCATCTCCTTCTTTCAGGAACAGGGTGAGCAAATCGTTGAGGAAGCGCTGGCCTTTCAGCGTCGGGCGCAAGATCGCGCCATCGCCGTCCAGCAGGCCTTGCGCCTGGGCGTGGTCCAGCTGGCGGCGGATCAGCGCCAGCGGCAGGCCGGTGCGTTCCTGGAACAGGCGGCTCTCAAAGCCGCCGGTCAGGCGCAGCAAATTCATCATGAATTCAAACGGCAGATCAGTGCGGGAGATCTTCTGATTGCTGAACAGCGGATTGCCGTCCGCCACCGCCTTCAGATAGGCCGCCGGCTGCTTGTGCCGCATCTGGCGGACGATGCCGGCGTGGCTGCTGATCTTGCCATGCGCGCCGGCGCCGATGCCGATATAGTCGCCAAACTGCCAGTAATTGAGGTTGTGCCGGCTGTGCCGGCCCGGTTTGGCGAAGGCCGAGGTTTCGTAATGATCGAAACCGGCGGCGTCCAAGCGGGATTCTATCGCCTCCTGCATGTCGGCCGACACCTCGTCGTCCGGCAGGTTTTGCGGCGTTTGCACGGCAAACAGCGTATTCGGCTCAATCGTCAGGTGATAGGCCGACAAATGCGTGATGCCGTAGGACAGCGCAGTGTTCAGGTCGGACAGCGCCTCGTCCAGCGTCTGCCCCGGCAAGGCATACATCAGGTCCAGGTTGACGTTGTCGAAGTGGGTCAGCGCGATCTCGACCGCCCGCTTGGCCTCGTCGCCGTCATGGATGCGGCCTAGCGCCTTCAGGTGCTTGGGATCGAAGCTCTGGATGCCGATGGACAGGCGATTGATGCCGGCCTCGCGGTAGCCGCGGAAGCGTTCGATCTCGAAAGTGCCGGGATTGGCCTCCATGGTGATCTCGGCGTCCGGATGCAGCTTCATCCGCGCGCGCACCCCGGCCAGCAGCGCGTCCATCGCCTGCGGGCTGAACAGGCTGGGCGTGCCGCCGCCCATAAAGATGCTGGTCAGCGGCCGGCCCCATACTTCCGGCAAGCTGTATTCCAGATCGCGCAGCAACGCGTCTACATAGGCCATCTCGTCGAAGCCGTTTTTCGGCTCGTGCGAGTTGAAGTCGCAATACGGGCACTTGCGGATGCACCACGGGAAGTGGATGTACAGCGACAGCGGCGGCAATTCGCGCAGGCCGCCCTGCCCGCCTAGCCCGGAAAGCGATATTTTTGTCACCTGCACGTCGCGGCTCCTCGCTGTACCACGTGTACTATCTCGTCGCCGCTCGTTTGGTTTCGCGATCTCGCATCCCGGGCGTTGCAGGCAATCAACCGATTCGCCACGCTCATGCCAGCGCCTTGAGCTTGGCCATCAGCGCGGCCAGCGCCTGGCCGCGGTGGCTGACGCGGTTCTTCTCGGCGGCGTCCAGTTCGGCCACCGACACGCCATAGCTCGCCAGGTAGAAATGCGGGTCGTAGCCGAAGCCGCCCTCGCCCGCCGCTTCGTCGCGCACCTCGCCCAACCAGATGCCGTCAGCCACCAGGGGCTGCGGATCGTCGGCGTGGCGCACCAGCACCAGCACGCAGTAGTACCAGGCGCGGCGGTTGGCTTGCCCTTGCAGCTTTTCCACCAGCAGCGCGTTGTTGCGCGCGTCGGACTTGGGCTCGCCGGCGAAGCGGGCCGAATACACGCCCGGCGCGCCGCCCAGCGCCTCCACGCAGATACCAGAATCGTCGGCCAACGCCGGCAGGCCGGTCAGCCGGCTGGCGTGACGCGCCTTCTCCAGCGCGTTTTCCAGAAAGGTGTGGTGCGGCTCCGGGCATTCCGGCACGTCGAAATCACGCTGCGGGCGCACGGTGACGCCCAGCTCGGCGAACAGCGCGCCGAACTCCTTCAGCTTGCCGGGGTTATTGCTGGCGAGAACCAGTTGGTCGAACATCTTTATCGCTCTTTCTATCTTGTAAGCTGCCGGACTACCGTTCATGGCGTCCGGCCAGGCCGCCAGCTTAGCGGCTGACCTTTACTTCCGTCCACATCCGCGCCAGCACGCGGCGCTCGGCCGGGGTCAATTCGCGCAGCACGGTCCATTTTCCGGCCTGTTCCGGCGTCGGGTTGATCACGGGGTGGGATTTCAGATCAACGCGGAAATACGCGCTGGCGCCAGCCACCGGATTGGTGGCGCCGTTGAGGTTGGTCAGTTGGGCGGCATTCTTGCCATCCAGCATGAAATTGATGAACTGGTGCGCCAGGTCTGGCCGCTTGGCGCTGGCGGTGATGGCCATGGTGTCCACGCCCAGTTCATTGCCCTCGCGCTGCGATACATTGCCGATGTGGAAGCGCCGCTTGCTCAGGCGCGCATCTTCGCTGGCCTGGAAGAATTCGGTGGAATAGCCCAAGGCCACCCAGATATTGCCGATGGCCAGCTGCTTCAGATAGCTGGCATTGGAGAACGCCGCCCAGTAAGGCTTGGCCTGCTTGATCACGTCGCGCGCGGCGCGCATGTCGGCTTCGGTGGCCTTGTTCGGGTCCTTGCCCAGGTAGAACAGCGCGGCGGTGAATACCTCGCGCGAGCTGTCCAGCACCGTCACCTTGCCCTTGATCTTCTGCAGCACCTTGGGATCGAAAATCACCGACCAACTGGTCGGATCGATGCCCAGCTGCTTCAGTTTCTCCACGTTGTAGCCCACCGAAGTCAGCGACAGCACAGTGGGGATGGTGTAGCGGTTGCCCGGATCGTAGCTTTGCGACAGATACGCCGGCGCCACATTCTTCAGATTGGGAATCTGCCGGTGATCCAATGGTTGCAAAAGCTTCTGCTTGGTCATGGCCTGCACCACGAAACTGGACGGAAACACCATGTCGTAGCCCTTGGCCCCGGCGGCCAGCTTGGCCAGCATTTCCTCGTTGTCGCCGTAGTAGTCCTGCACCACCTTGCAGCCGCAACTGCGCTCAAACTGCTTGACGATGTTGTCGGACAACGAGCCGCTCCAGTTGTAGATGTGCAGCACGTCATTGGGACCGGCCCAAGCCAGGCCAGAAGACAGCGACAGGGCGAGCATCAACTTCTGCAACTTTTTCAATTGGGATTCACCTCCAGACGGTCATGCCAGGCATGACAATGACAAAAGGCGGCACTAGGCCGCCCGGATCGACAACCGCCAGTTGGGCGGTCATCGCGGTATTCAGGCCCGGCGGCCTTGCAGCGTCGCTTCGTAGGCTTGGCGCAGCAGGCCGGCGTCGGCGCCGTCCAGCAGCTTGGCGTCGGACAGCATGCGCCGCCAGTTGCGCGCGCCAGGCAGCCCCTGGAACAGGCCCAGGATGTGGCGGGCGATGTGGCGGACATTGCTGCCATCGCCTAATCGCGCCGTGACGTAAGGCATCATCGCCTCCACCACCGCCGCGCGTTCCGGGCGAGCGGTTTGGTCGCCATAGAACAGCGCGTCCCACTCGGCCATCAGCCAGGGATTGTGATAAGCCTCGCGGCCCACCATCACGCCGTCCACATGCTTCAAATGCTCGGCGATCTCGGCATTGGTTTTCACCCCGCCGTTGATCAGGATTTCCAAATCCGGCCGCTCCCGCTTCAGACGATAAACATAGTCGTATTTCAGCGGCGGAATCTCGCGGTTTTCCTTAGGACTCAGGCCTTTTAGGATGGCGTTGCGCGCGTGGACGATGAAGGTGCGGCATCCGGCCTCGGCCACAGTGTCCACAAACTCGCGCAGGTAATCGTAATGCTCGATCTGATCGATGCCGATGCGGTGCTTGACGGTAACATCGATATCTACGGCATCTCGCATCGCCTTGACGCAGTCGAACACCAGCTGCGGCTCCGCCATCAAACAGGCGCCGAAAGCGCCCTTCTGCACTCTCTCGGACGGGCAACCGACATTAAGGTTCACCTCGTCATAGCCCCACTGCTGGGCCAGCTTGGCGCAGGCGGCCAATTCCGCCGGTTCGCTGCCGCCCAATTGCAGCGCCAACGGATGTTCTGCCTCATCGAAACGCAGATGCCGTTCCACATCGCCATGCAGCAGCGCGCCGGTGGTGACCATCTCGGTGTACAACCAGCTGTGACGCGTAATTTGGCGGGCAAAATAGCGGTAGTGGCGATCCGTCCAGTCCAGCATCGGCGCCACGCTCAGGCGACGAGAGGGCTTATTTGCTTGAAATCCTTGATTGGCGCGGGTTTCAGCGCCTTGGGGTACAGTCTTGTTTACGTTCATTCCGGCTGATTTCCGCCTATTTCCGTCCCGCCGGTGCTACACAAAGCGCGATTTTCCGGGGCTATAGCACCACTCGCGCGCCTTGCGTAGCACCTGCCTTCTAGCTGACAAGGCGGCGCTGACTAAGCATTTGAATAAACGAAGAATTATCCCCCTTACACTGCGCGAGGGTCAAGTTTGGCAGACAGATACATGCCAATCACTCAGCGGCGGATCGCCTCGCTTGCGGGGCATCCGCCCTACGCGAGATCATCCGCTGTAGGCCGAAATATACAGGGAAAGCCGAGAGTGCCCTGGCGATGTCGACGCAGCGAAGATATCAGCCTACAGAGTCCAGCCCATTAACCTACGGTCTTCACGGGCTCGTCCTAAAACCTACGCACGTCCTTCGCAGTAAAATTGCACTGCCCAGACTCTTGCAGAACTTAAATCCAGCGAGGCCGCGACTTATCCAGACCTCCTTATGCATTCATGCTAGCATCTCTGAAAAATGGGTCATGCCCGTCAAGACGTGGACACTGCGCTTCGATCTCCGCTGGCCATTGTGGGATTTTGCTGAAATGCATGGCGATCATCCGGCCGGGATAGAATATATAGTAAAAAAGAATGAATGGATTGAGATAGCTGCCGAGAGAAGCAGCGATGCGCTCAAAACTGAATGCTAGCGTTTCTTTCTTGTCTTTGATCGGCAGGCAGCCGCTAATCACATCTGAGACGCTGGCAGGGCCTTCTTCCATGTAGCGGCGGATAAACTCCCAATACCCCTTTGCTCTCTCCCGTCCCCAACTTCCCATCGCGCATGCCGGCAGCCCAAAGGTTTCGCGCACTGTTACGCCATCCTCGTCCAGCACATGGCCAACCATATCCCACATCCCATAGGTGACAGGAATCTGGGTGAAAAATACCTTATCCCACTTCACACTCAATATGGTTCCATCCTGACGGAAAACATGAACCATGCGTGTTTTGCGATTAAAACGGATGGGGTAGTGGGTATAGTTGATTTCTTTCTTTGTTATTTTCCAAGTGTGCCATACAAAAATTAACAGCAATGGATTTACTATGAATACGTACCAGCCCTCTGCATTTCCTGATGCTATCGCGGATAGGCCATAATAAAACCCAATTAACAAACCGAACATAGTAAATGCAGCTTGAATTAGCCAGGCTGTAGTCAAGGATCCCTTGTCAAAAAAATACTTATCAACCACCTCCAGCCAGTTAGAGTTAATCTCAACAACCGAAAGCTGATGATAAAGCCCAGTATTTAGTTTCTCTTTTTGCTTTAATTGACGATCGCGCTCATCAATCGAAAGCGGCCTATTAATTGCGTACGGAGTGGCCTGCCCAGTAAATTCCATATTATCCCGCCACGGCCAATTCTAATTGCTTTTGCTCTTCGTCTGGTGTTTTATACGTTCGCCCACCCCAATACCCATTTTCCAGCCAGGCTTGAACTTTATTATCCTTGAATAGTTCAATCAGCAAAGCAACTCCAATCAGTGCAATAATGGCGATCCAGCCAATAAATGGAAACACACTAGCGAGTGCCATATATGCAACTATCACTCCCAGCCCCATTGACATTAGGTATAAAAAACCCATCCCAATCTTTCCCGACCTAAATGAGTTAAGCGCATTCTTTCCATCCCAAAATGCCATAATAGCTCCGCCAATGAATCCACCTAATCGCCCAAGGCCGCTAAGTAGACCTCCAAACTTACCCAAGCCTTCGGCAAACTTCGGCACCCAGGCCGCAGTTTTTTTCAGGCCCTGTCCAGCCATATCGACGATGGTCCCTGCAAGTGCAGTTGTGCCTGCACGCAAACGCCAGCTAGCCTCTTTTGCCTCGTGGCTCATCGCGCTTTGTTCATCTTGCCCCAGCTTGTCCAAAGCGGCCCACTGCCAAATGGCTGCCAGCAGTCCGCCGGCAAACGGTATCGCGCCCTTGGCGCTGGAGAGTGCGGCGCGCCATTCACCCATGACGATATTATCCAGCTGAGCCGGGGTATGGATACTGCCTGCCAGCCATTTAGCCTGCTGAGAAGGGGTCAGCCCATTAGGCATGCCTCTAACTTGCTTGGGATCGAGCAAGAGAGTAAACGTCTTCTTTTCGGTTCCTTCCAAGGGCACACCGGCTGCTTGCAGATTACGCAGCTGTGCGCTGACGGCGCGTTCCATCTCGCGCGGATTCAGCGCTTTGCCGCCTTGCTTGACCAGCTCCTTGATCAAGCGGGTGCGGAAGGCTTTTTTGCTGCCGGTGACTTCCACTTGCACGAAGACTTTTCGGCTATGCATCGCCATGGCAGTCCAGAGCGGCCGTGCCACCTTGTTGGCTATGCCATCGAACAGCTTGACCAAGGGTGCGCTGACCGTCAGCAGGTAGGCATTCAGGCTGGTATCACCGTGAGCGATCTTCTCGGCCACGCCCCCCTGGAAACCGATATAGGCATCCGCGGGGAAGATGCGCGGATCAATGCTTTGCGCGCCGACAGCCTTTTTGATCTGGTCTTTCAGCGATTTTTGATTGAGTACGGTCGCGTTTAACACGAAGTTTTCTGGCTCGAAGTTACCGGATAGCAATTGCGATAGATAGTCCAAGCAAAGCTTCTTGTCTTGCGCGCCGGAAACTGCGAGGGTGACCGCCCGCGTATAGGCCTCTCCGCTATCTAGATCATCCTCATCGTAATTGCATTGGAAAGATTGCTTGATGTCCTGACCGCCTAGCCAACCCAGATAAGCCTTGGCGAGCGGCTGGATGGTGGTCTGGTCGAACTTTTGGCTTTCCGCCTCAAACTTGACCTGCCAGGCCTGCATGGCCGGTTCGTTGAACTTGGCTCGGTATTTGTCCCAGGCCAGCTTTTGGGCGCGCTTGGCTTCGGCTGGCGTGACCGTACGCAGGGCATCGTACTGGGCCTCTCTGCGTTTTCTGGCGCTGGACGAGAACAGCACGGAGAGGTCGGGCTGCGAGAGGTAGTCATTGGATAGTTCTTCTGCCGCTTGATGCTCGGCTTCCAGCGCCTGGTCCTCCACGGCCATCTTGATCTGGCTGATAGCCATGCTGGCCATCAGCGGGTGCTTGTTTTCCTTCTTGTTAGCGAAGGCGCTGGCGTGATGAATCATCAGGGCGGAGAGTTCGGCGGCAATGCCGACCGGATCGCTAATCGCGACGATGAAGCCTTTGCCGGGGGCGAGTTTTTCTGCTTCCGCGATCAGCCGCTCGGCGCGTCCTTTTCTGCTGGCGAGCGGAATGGGAGAGAAGCCCACGGCCTTGCCCAGAGCCGCTTTATCCAGTGCATATTCCGCGATTTTGCTGCCTGCATCCTTGATGGGCAGACAATGCTTGGCATCGATACTGGCGCTGTATGCTTTGACGTCTACGCAGCGCATGTGTTTCTTGCGATAGTCTGCGCTTTCATGACGCTTGCGCACGGCCTCCGTCCATTGACCGTCCGAGAACGCCAGCCAGACCTTGGTCGCGCGCTTGGCATCGGGGATAGTGATGCAACTGGCGATAGCGCGGTGTCCTTCATCGGGGCAACTGAACGGTTTTTTCGGTAGAACCAGCGGCTGACCTTTGGCTTGGGTGCTGGTCTTGAAGAAATAGCCATCCTCGGTGACAAAATAGTCATCCCAGCGTTTGCGCGCCTCATCGTAAACATAGAGGTAGCCGCTGCGGAGGGTTCTCATCGTGTATTGGCTGCTCGCATCGGGCAGCGCCACCGAGGGTTTGTTTGCTACCGCCGGAGCATTGGCATCGGGGAGGGCAATCGCATACCGGGCCGGGAAAATCGGTACGCCGCGCTTATCGCAGTATTCGCAACTGGGGTTAGTGCTCATATTTTCTCGTTTGGGTAGGCGTTATTCAATAGCGGAAGCTTGGATGACGGCCCACTGCTCGTCTGTGAGCAACGCAAGGCAATCCACCACCGTGCTGTCTTCACGCTCTTCCGGGCTTTGCGCCATCCAGCCGGCGATCTCGCGCTGGACCAACGGGTGTGAATCAAACTGATCGCCGTAACGAATGCCATAACAGGCAAAGGCCACTTGGTCCTCAAGCCGGCCCAGCTGGTACAAGTGTTGCGCCCGTTGAACCAGGCTATCCACTCGCGCCGAACGGTTCATGGCGCTTTCCCAGTCCAGGCAACCTGTTTGCGCGAATGCGCGATTCACTGCGCCGACTCTCAGCAGCCTCTCCCAATCCATGGTTGGCGCGGTGTGCTGGCTTGAGTTGGACGCCGGGGGCGTCATCAAGGCCCAGCGGCCATACAGATTACTTGCCCATAGGCTGACCGGGCCATACAAACCGATCATGGTCGGGGCATTGAGTACGCGCGGCAGTTGCGACCAGACTCTGCCATCAAAAATTCTCAGCCAAGATTTCTGCCCTTGATGGAGCAACACCTGGGCCTGACATAGATGGCGCGCCATAGCGGCCGGGGCGACGGCTGCCGACAAGAGCGCGCTGAGCGGCGCTGGTTCATCGTCTTGCTGGGCGTTTTCCAGTTGGGTGAACAAGGCGCTTCGGTCATCGGGCTTGAGCGCCGATAGATTCAACAAGGAAGGCATCAGCCCTTCGTTGTCTTCGAAGCCTCTGGGCGTAAGCAAGGTCCACGGCCAGTCATCAGGTAGTTCAGCCCTTTGCTCCGCAGAGGCAATGGCAAAATTGAATGGAACCAATTGGCCTTGAGTCAGAAATGCGCCAGACAGCGGTTGCCAGTTTTGTTGATGCATTGCGCTCTCCCCTAGACCTTACGCTGCCGGGACAACGGCGTCGCCGCCAGCGGCTGCCGCCCGGGCGCGCATCTCGCACATTTTGACCTTCAGCTCCGGCATCGGGGCGTTCAGGCTGGCCGGGCCGGACAGGTCATGGCTCGCGCCTTTCACGCTGACGGTGCCGGGCGCATGCACTTCAATATTGCCATCGGCAATCCGGAAATAAGCGCCGCCGGCCGTCAGCAGGATTTCCTTCTGGGCCTTGACCTCAATCCGATCCTTGCAGGAGGTGATGGTCACATCCTTGTCCGCCGTAATCTCCATCGCATCGCTCTGCGCCTGGATCTGCACCTTGCCCTTAGCGGCAATCAGCTTAATCGCCACCTTGTCTTTCACCCCGGCCACGAACAGGCTGATGCTCTTGCCCACGTTGTGAATCCAGCGTCGGCCGGTGGTATGGTTGGCATCACGCTGGGCCACCAGGTTGAGATTCTGCTCGGCGCTGAGGGTTTGGCTTTGCTCGGTAACGCTGGCGATGCCGGCGGGCCCCGAAAGGACGATCAATGGTTGCTGGCCTGGTTGCTCCTTGGCCGTCTTGCCGTCCTTGTCGGTATTGCTGCCGGCTTCCCACGCCTTGAGGGCATCCAGATGATGCATCAGATGGCCATCAGGCTGCTTGCTGCCCTTGGCGTTGTCCGGGCAGATCTCTTCAGGACCCGTTTCCATGGTGTCGGCAAGCTGGCCGGTGGCGGTTTCCGCCAGCGCCTGGCTCAGCGCGACGGCGGACTGCAACTGGCTTTGCGCATGCTCGCGCGCCAGCTGTTTGCCGCCGGCGCCGTTTTGCGCTTCGGTGGACAGCAGCAGGCCGTGGGCGGCGCGGATGGCGCCGTGCTGGTCGGTTCTGAGTTCGAAGCCTTCTCCGCGCGGCTGGGCTTTGCCGTTGCTGCGCGGGTGGGTGAGGAAGCCTTGGTTGAGCTGAGTCTTGCCGGATTCGGAGCTGAGTTTGGCGCGGACTTCGCCCGGCGTGTCATCGAACAGCAGTTCGTTGTAGCCGCCGCCCTGGTGTTCCTTGGATTTGATCCCGGACAGCGTTTTGTTGGCGGGCAGCGCGCCGGCGCCGCTGAAGTCGGGTGTCGGGTGGCTGCCGTTGTAGAACACGCCGGTGACCAGCGGTCGGTCGATGTCGCCTTCGATGAAGTCGACCAGCACTTCCTGGCCGATGCGCGGGATGAACTGGTGGCCGAAACCGGCACCGGCGCTGGGCATGGCCACGCGCAGCCAGCATGAAGATTTATCGTCGAGATTGGCGCCGAATTGGGCGTGTTCCTCTGGCCGTTGCCAGTGGAACTGCACCTTGATGCGGCCTTGGGCGTCGGTGTAGATCTCGTCGGCCACTTGGTCGCTCGGTTCGGCCGGGCCGACCACGGTGGCGGTCTGCACGCCGCGCGATTTGGGTTTGGCCAGCGCGGTGCCGGCATAGGCCGGCGTCAACGGAATGCCGCGGCGCTGGGTCTGCAGCGAGGTGGTGAACGGCGCGGCGTCGCTGGGGGCGCCAACGTGCTGGGCCAGATCCTTGGGCAGGTTGTTGCGCACCTGGAAGCTTTGGCCGGTGACCACGAATTCGCGGTGTTGCGGGCTGTCTGTTTCGTGCGCCGGATGGTCGTCCAGGCGGAACCATTCGCCCGGCTGCAAGCCGCGCACGGTGCCGCTGGCGCGGAAGGACTTGGCCTGCAGGTCATGCGCCTGCTGGCGCAGCTGGGCGTAGCGGCCCAGCTGTTCATCGTCGCCGGCGTAATACAGGCCCGGCGCGTCGTATTGCGTGAGGCTGCTTTGCAGCGCCTGGCCGGCTTGGCCTTGTTCGATGCGGCTGCCGTCTTCGCTGTGCTGGGTGGCGACCGGTTTGTAGTCGTAGCTGGCCAGCGCCACGCTGCTGGGCACGATCTGGCGGGTGGCTTGCCATTCGGTCAGGCCGTCTTCGTCTTCGGTGGCGTCGGCGCGGTGGAAACGCACGCGGCTCAAGGGGGCAGCCGGCAGGCTATGCGGATCGTCAAACACCGCCAGCTGTACCTGTGGGCCATCGTCGTCTTGATGGAGGAAACGCCAGGCGTAGCCTTCTTCGTGCAGCAGCCGGACGATGAATTCGTAATCGCTCTCGCGATATTGCAGGCAGTAGCTGCGCGGCCGGGCCGGCTGCACCTGGATGGACAGCGTCTGCACGCGAGCGAAGGCCGGGTTGCTCTGCTGATGTTCGGAGAGGATCTGCTGGATGATGTCCGGCACCGTGATGTCCTGGAACACGAGCGATGTGCGGCGGTGGCGCAGCAGCGCGAACGGCGGTTCGATCGTCAGCTCGTACTTGGCGAAGCCGCCATCCGCACCGGCCAGCCTGGCCTCGCTCACCACGCCGCAACGGATGGACTCGCCGCCCGCCGCATCCTCGATGCCGATGCGCGCCGGCTGGCCCAGCAGCGACTTCAGTTCGATATGGGTGTCCGGCGACAAGCAGGTCAGCGTATAGCGGTAAGGTTGGGACAGACCTTCTTCGGCCTGCAGGCTCAGCGGCAGCAGCTGCTCGGCGGCGATCTGCCCGGTGCCCAGCCGCAAAGTCAATACCCGTCGATCTTGGCCAAAAGCGGAGGCGAAACTGGCCAGCAGTGCGTTCAAATCCATCCGAGTCCCAAATAAAAATACCCTCATGGCGAGGGTATGTCATTGAACTAAAAGAGGATAAGAATTTTATGATGTTACGCGTGCGTCAACAAGCTAGCCCTGCCACAAATCGGACAAACCTACACTAAAGTACAGGTGAAAATTGATTTCATGTCGCTTTCTTGAAGGATAACACGCTGCACCTGCCAACCTGCCAGGATAGTCTTTAAGTCACGCGCCCAAGCGGCCCAGAAGCTGGCGCGCCCCCCGTTGAAGCGTACCAATGCTACCATCCAAGCCATGCCTAAACCATGAGCAGGTCCGACTATGTACGACGAAAATGACTTGATCGAATCCCCCTTGCAACAGAAATACACCTCCGAGGGCAAGACCGTAGAAGTGTGTATCTACCGCCTGCCTGACACGGGATGGACGCTCGAAATTGTGGACGAGTACAACAATTCCACAATCTTCGACGGCGAGTTTGAGTCCGACCAAGACGCATTCGATCTTTTCCTGAAAGAAGTGGAAGAGGAAGGAATCGAATCGATGATAGGTCCCAAAACGGGATCATCATTGCACTAGGGCAACACACCCAGCAAAGACCACAGCCTGCGAGACTCGGCGTCGCTATCCAATAGTTCTGCCAGGAGTTCACGCAAAGGCTTGTCGCCCCATTCCACTGCGCGCTGAATCAAATAGGGCACTGGACTGTGCGGTTCGGTACGCGCCAGATAATCGGCGATTCGCCGTAGCTGCCGATAAGCCTCTTCACGGCTGGCAGGATCTCTTGCAACAGCGGGCATCGCCACATCAATTTCGACTGAATGGGCGGACGGCTTGTCGACTTGAGCCGCAGCGGATGGCGCCGGTTGCTCACGCTGGCCATCGTCTGGGCACATGGCGGCGAGCTCATTCAACGCGTGCGCCAACTGATCCAATGCGAGCCACAAGGCGCCAAACGAAGGCGTTTCCTCCGCCATGGCATGCTCGCACCACTCCTCCAGGCGTTGCAAGGCGCTGCGACTTCCGGCCAAGGCATCCAGATCATCCTTGCCCACGCTGCCTGGCTGAGAGCGCACTCTTTCTTCAAGCAATCGCATCTCCTGCCTGGCCTTGGCCATTTCATCTGCCGTCTCGCCCTTCCCTAGCCTACGTTTCAAGTCGCGCCAATGAGCCAAGGTCAGCGCATGATCCCCTCCGCTCGAAGCCAGCAAAGGCATTCTCATTTCCACTGTGCTGGCGTAGCATTTCGCCAGCCACTCAAGCGGCCCGGCGCGAAAAGACATATCCCCGTCGCGTGGCTGCGGATGCAGATCGTCCCAATAGCTCTCGCAATAATGCAGCACCAAGGTCAACGCCGCCTCCAATCCGGAAAGGCCTAGCAGATGCAGCCACGACTCGCCCAGCCAGGCTGCCACCATCAAGTCCTTGCTTCTCCCGGTCAACACTTCTTGCGCCAATTTCTCCACGCCAATCCAATCGGCTTTCTTCAGATCGCTTTCCCATACTCCAGCAGGCAGGGTGGGGTCATCTTCGCGTCGCAATTCGCGGAGCTGGTCGTATTCAGGGCTATAGCGCACCGGCTCGCCGCAAGGATTGCTGTCCTGGATCGGCTGCAGCAAGGCAATCAATCGGGCTTTCATTTCAGGATGCGTTAGCGCCTCAATCCCTTCTGCCATCATTCTTCCCCTTGCTATCTGCTACGTTGATGCTGCCTGCAGCACGCTCATCGCTTCGATACGGCGATGGGGGCGCAAGATATGGCAAGGTCCCCACTGCTACATTTCCTTTCGCGGGGTTCGCCAACGCCAGCCTTAAAAACATGCGAGCATGGCTTAATCCAGCGCCGTCTGCATTACGAACAGGCAGGTTCAACATCAGGGCCCAATCGCCATTGCGGCCAGCTAGGTTTGACGGCGCCTGGTTATCCCTCATCAAGCGCAGCAGTGCCCATTGGCCGTCATAGCTCCAGCTGGCAATGCGGTCGAACACGCTTAAGCCTCGCTGACTTGCGTCATCGGCAGGGGCCTGAGCGGAATCCTTGGCCCAACGCAGCGTCAGCGTCACGGGCTGGCCCACAACCCAATGCACCCTTGAAGTAGTGCTGGCCGGATAAGAAGTCCTTTGTCCGCCCGCGCTCCATGTCCATTCGATGACCTGATCCGCGGCGCGCTCCCGTTCGCGATCGGTACGCCAACGCAAGTCCAAGTCCACGCCTTGCCAGGCGCCACTGTTATCCCGCGCGAACAACGGGGCAAGCCAAGATCGGGCATCACGGGCTTGTTCCAAGAAGCGTCTGGCCGCCAATACCCGGTCAGATTTCAGATCGCGCAAGCCGCCGCTTGCAAGTTCGACATTGTCGTCCAACAGTTTCAGAAACTCTGCAACCCGCTCCGGTGCGGCATCCTCCGCGCCGGCATTCGCGGAGAAGGGAAAACGATTCGCCAGATACTGATTGAAATACGCGGCCAAGCGCTGATAAGCCGCCGCGCCGACTTTCCCACGCAAGGCATCGCAACGGCTGCCGGCCATTTTCACCAAAGCCTGGGCCCGATCCGCGAACAGATTGCCAGCGACAGGCAAGGCAGCCTGGTCCAAAACGCGCCGACAGTTGCCCACATCCATATCATTCAACTCGCGGCTGATCAGCGCCTCCAGCAAAGCCGGCGCGCTATCGACAGCCTTTTCGCGATAGCGGCGCAACTCCGCATCGGTTTTCTGCCAACGCTCTATCAGAGCCTGGTCGCCAACAGGCAAGGCTTCTTTACGCGGAGCCAGCCAAGACAGGCTGGATGCCTGGGCCTGCACAATGCCGCCCAGCCAATCAATCTGGCCGGCAAGATACTGTTTCAGCTCGCCTTCGTTCGCCGCGCGAAACGCTTTGGCACCGGCATTGCGCGCACCATCCCACCAATCGAACCCTCCTCGCTGCGGCCTGTAGGCCTCGGACGATTGCAACAACAAGCTGGCGCCACGCAAGGAGGCAAGCGCCCGGCGGTCCATTTCCGCCACCACCTCATCTCGCAAATCCGAGCGCCCCAAATCCTCGAAGGCCGCCAGCAATGCAGGCATCTGACGTGCCATCGCGTCGAAATCGGCAGCGGCCCCGGCAACCTCGCCAGGCTTGGCCATATCGACGCGCCGTCCCAATTCATAGCGCATCCTGCCAGCCATTACCGCGTTCATCGCCACTACCGCCCCTTCTCGATATTCAAACGGCAAATCGGCACTCGCCAGCAGCTTCTGGTAATCGCCATGATCGCGCATGACCGCAACCAAACGGGCTGCATTCATTCCCGTTAAACTGGACGGCTTGCCATCGTCTCCAGAAGGCCGCGACAAGAAAGCCTCCAAGGCTATCTGCAACTGCGACAAGGGTTTCTTCAGAATGAGATTGCCGGATGACTGCTGCTCCAGCAGGCTGCTGGACGTCGACTGGGAAAGCCATTGCCGGTGAAATGCCTGCCGGGATCGGCGCCCCGCGTCCTCGGCAGCCGCTACCACATCGCTGCCGATCAGGCTGCTGCGCGCCGCCTTGTCCATCATCGCGCCATAACCAGGCACCAGTTCCCGACCGGACGCGCGGCTCCAGGCGCTATTGATTGAATTGGTCAGGCGCTGCAGCATGTCTATGCCATCCACCAATTGCCGCAGTTGCTGCGCAGAATTGATGCGGCGATTAGTCAAATCCTTGAGCCGGTCTTCCACGATATCGGCTGTCCGCGAGAAGGTCTTGCCGGTATAGAGGCGGTCATACCAAGTCTGCATCGCATCCTGAAAATGCGCCGAGGTGAGCGGACGGATCTGGTTAAGCCTGACCAGTTGGCCCAAAGGCTGATCTGACGATGCCAAAGCCTCAGCCAGATGGGCTTTGGCACCCGTTGGCAACGGCACAAGATTCAGCTCGAATAAACTGTTGAGCAACGGTACCGCCTCATCCGGCGCCGCCGCCGGATCTTGCACCGCTCGGTTGTAGCGTCCCACTTGCCGCTCCAGATTGCTGGCAGCCTCAGCCAATTGACGGGCCTGCGCATATTCCGGCCAGCTGTCGGGAGAGGCATCCTCATCCACATCCTGCATGTCGCTCTCGCCAATGCGCGCCACTTTTGAGGCATCGCGCAACAGACGCAGCTGGGTCGGCTTCAAAATGATGTCTGCGAACGCTTCGCGCCAAGACTGGTCAACCCGCTCATCCAGCGATGAAAAGAAAGACGTTGGTAACAAAACGGTGGCAAACCTTCGTTGCGGGATTTGTCCTAGCGCCCGCCACAGCAAGGCCATGCGTTGCACCGCCTGGGCGTCTCCAACCTGGCGCGCCGCCACGCCGCCGCTTTCCTGCAGGTAAGATTGCCGCTGCTGCCTCAGCACCTCTACACGCTCCGTCGCCACATTCCAAAACCAGGTCATGCCGGCCATCCACAGCACGGACACCAGCCCAGCGCCGACCAAAGCCCAACGCTGCCAGCGCCTGCGCAGTCGAAGAATGCGCGGCACAGGCTGTGCCAAACCTTGCTCCGCCAAAATGCGCCGCCTCAGCAGACGGCCGGCAAAAACCGGAGCCGCGGGCTCTGCGCCTTCCTCAGCCATGGCCTGCGCGCCAATAAAATAAATGCCGCGCAAGGATGGGGCTTCTCCAAGCGCATTGCCGCGGAATACGGGATCGCACAAACTTTGCAAATTAGCGCGCGCGGCAGCCAAGCGTCGCGGCAGAAGATACAGCTCCGGCGAAATGCTTCCCTGCAGCGCGCCAATCTCCGCTACCGCTTCGCTCACGGTTTGCTGCAGACTCTCCAACGCCAGCCCTATCCACTCAGACTGATAAGCCATTGTCGGAGCATAGGGCGAAGTCCAGCCCAGCGTCGCATCGCGCGCCTCCCGTGGCAGCGCCCTGGACAGGTCGAGAAAGCCCGGCACCTGCTCCGTTCCGCTTACAATGATGTAAATAGGCAAGCTCAAGCCCAAACGTTGCTGCAAATCGGCAAACTTGCGGCTGGCGGCCAAGCCAGCGCTCACAGACAAACTCTCGCTCCACAATTTGTCTGCCGACACCACCCAGATCAGCGCGTCCAGCGGCCTTTGCCCCCGCGCGCGCAGCAAAGCGCCCAGCAGTCGCCGCCAGGCAGACAAGGGGGCAAGCGCGCCTTCCGGATGCGTGAACATGTCGTCGGGGGGCACCAGCACCGCGCCATCATTGCCATACCACCATCGGCCAAACCAGTTGTCCTCTCCATCGCTTTTCAATTGCAAGGCCGCGGCCAGGCTTTCCGCGCCGCGCACCTGCTCGCCCAGCACCAGCACCCATGGCGTCTGGTAACGGTCATCCGCCCCGATTTCCCGTTCAAAACGGCGCACGGCTCCGCGAAAACTGCGCCGCGCCGGGTCTGCTTCCCGCCTAAACCACCACAGCCCCAGCGCGGCCAACAGAAGAAACAGCGCAATCCAGAACACCAGCCATGCAATAGACGCCATGCTCATTTTCCTACCCCGCGCTCCATATTGGCCTGGTACAGCAAGGGCTCCACCCGCAACTCAATGTCTCGCCAGAACAAGTGGCTTGCCGCCAATACCACGACGGCCAGCGCCGCGATGCCCAGTCCCAGCCGGAAACCATCGGGCAGCATTCTGCGCACTTCAATACGCTGCGGCGGCAATGCGCTGCCGCGTTCCAGCACCCTGTCCAGGCTGCGCGCGTCCACCTCGCGCTGGTGCACAAAAGCAAATAGCTCACGCCGCCATTCCTCGTGCAAACCCAGCCCGCCCCCGCTGCGCAAACGGCCATAAAAGCCCAGAATCAGGCACTGCAGACAGACCGTGGCCAAATCGCGGGTGGTCGGATCGCGCTCCCGCAGCACGCGTTCAATCAGCTCAGGCACCTTCTCGCCAGCCGTCCGGGTGCCAAACAGCCTTTGTTCCAGCGGAGCCTGTTGCCATGCCGCCTGACCTGGCCACTCCTGGAACAACAGCCGCTCATCCACCAACGCGACGAATAAATACTGCACGGCATCGATCTGCGATTGCCCGGCCGCGCCCACTCTGGCGCTGGCATTGCGGCTCAGGCGCCTGGTCAGCAGACTGGCCTGCTCCGCGGCCGACTCCACCACTCTGTCAACCGTAAAACCGCCAGACATCAATTCATCGTAAAACTGCAGCCACTCGGCATAGGCATCGCCAAACACCGTGGCAAGCGGCGCCTGAGTGATGGCGCCGAATGCCGGCAGCGTGCTTTCTTCCATCATTTTGCTTCCTCCAGCTCAGCAGCATCGGGCACAAACAGCAAAGCCTCCCATGGTTCGATGCCGACCACGCCGGACGGTTGGGTCATGCGCAAAGGCTCATCCTGCAGATACCATTCGCCCTGAGTCAGCAACATGAACAGCCGGGTATCATCGCCCACGCTGTAAGCGACTTGCTCCACAAGGTCCAGCGCCCGAAAGGACAGGCCACGCATGCGTTGCCTGGCGAGCATCGCGATGTGAGGCTCGGACGCCACAATGGCCTGCTCCAGCCAATGCCGCGCGGCAGAGACGGCCGCGCCGGCCGGCATGCGCAATCCGATCACCAGCTTGTCGCGATTGCGCGCGGCCTCAGGCAACTCAATCCAGAAGCCGTCAGCGTCCCGGTTGAACACACAGCTGCGATACCCGGCGCGTATCCGGTCCAGCCTTTCCGAGAGCCACCCGTGCAAGGCATCGAAACAGCCCAGCAAGTCCAGATAATTGAAAGGGGGAAACGCAGGCACGCCGGCAGCGGGATCCAAGGCCGACAACGCTCCCGCCATGCCCGCCAATAGAACGTAAAACTGGGAAGGATGGGCGCAACGCGCCCCCTGCGCCGCCTCCAGCTCAGGCAAGCGCTGCCAGAGCGCCGTCAGCAAACGGCTGATCTCCTCGATATCGTCTTCATTACCCGCTTCGCGCGCCTGGCGCAGCCGCCCGCCCAGGAAAACACACTTCTCGCGCGCCTTGGAGCATAGCGCCGCTATGCGGCGCCCCAAAACGCTCTCCGGGGCAATCCATGGAGACGGCGGAGCAAACGGCACACGCACAAAGCCTCCGCCTTGCTGAGCCACGCACAGCAAGGGCAAACTCACCATGTCGGCCAGAGAGGACTCGGTCAGCAATCGCACATCGGGCTGCCATAAGGTCAAGCTGGCCGGATTTTCCCCGCTGCTCAGGTCAGGCACCGCCTCGCCGATGACCGAGCGGTATCGTCCGGCCTGCGGATCCAGCCGCCCCCCTCGCCAGATAGGCGGCAAGGCCAGATGCACCATGACTCGCCCATCCGCCGCAGCCGCCACCTCGCCGCCGATCTCGCAAGCAAGCTCCTCCCCGCCGCCTGCGATGTAACGAACCGGCAAACCGTCGGGCAAAATCGCTTCCAACTCCAGCAATCTCACCACGCCGCCGATCAGCGCCGCTTCGTCCACCTCCAGGCGCAACACGCCCCAATAAAGCGGCTGCGCGGCGGCGGCCAGCGCTGCCGCCACCCCCTCGCCGCGCAAGCCCTGCAACTGGAAATGCTGCGGCAGCAACTGCATCCCCTCATACCAGCAAATCGCCTGCGGCACTGTTTTCAAACCACGCTCCCCTCGCTTGAAAAACATTACGGCTGGATCAGCCTCAAGTCCTTTTCTTCCAAACGAATCCAGGCTTTTCGGATCTCGCCGAGGTTCAGCCTATGCATGCCGGGCGAAGCGTATCCCGCAAAGACCAGCAGACCCTGCGCTCGCTCGCCATGAATGGGCACTTCTTCCGTCTCGACATGCTGTCCCGGCACCAGCTCCAGGCTCCAGATCTTCATTCCCTCTGGATAGTCGCGCTGCAGCTGCTCTCTTTGCTCGAACCACTTGGCTGCAGGCAACGATTGCAGCAGTTTTAACAGCTCCGGGTCCTTCACCGCGACAAAATCCACGGCCAAGGGCGTGTCGTCGTTGGCTCGCCGGGTCATGTCCAGCGTCACCGCGTCCAACTTGACGGACGGCCCCCATCCCAACACAGCGCAGGCCGACAACCCACCTGTCATTCCGGCCAGTAGCAGGCACATTGCGGCCGCGCGACACAAGAAGCTTGCTTTTATATCCACTAACGACATCGCCACCTCGACCAAAAAATTTTTTTGCAAAGCCTTGAATCTGGTTCTATAGATTTTGATAGACCATAGTCATTTATTAATGCAAATAGCAATGTCTATGTCTACAAAAATGAATTTGTCTTTGATGTGCAACATCGGGACAGGCTTCATCCGAACAGATAACAAGCGAGGTCTGACACATGGCTGAAAGCACTCAGCACAAGCTGGACAGGATCCGTCCGCCGCGCGTGCAAATCACCTATGACGTGGAAATCGGCAACGCTCTGGAAAAGCGCGAACTGCCGTTGGTAGTCGGCATCATGGCCGACTTGGCGGGCAAACAGGAGAAGCCGCTGCCGAAACTGGGCGAGCGGCGCTTTGTGGAAGTTGACCGCGACAACTTCAACCAGGTGATGTCGTCCCTTGCCCCGCGCGTCACCGCCCAGGTGGACAACGCGCTGTCCGACGACGGCAGCAAGCTGAACGTTGAGCTTAACTTCAGCCATATCGACGATTTCGACCCGGTCAGCATCGTCAAGCAAGTCAAACCGCTGCGCCGTCTCTACGAAGCTCGGCAGAAACTGCGCGACCTTCTGACAAAGCTGGACGGCAACGACGACCTGGACAAGCTGCTGCAAGACGTGATGGCCAATACCGAAGAGCTGCAAAAAATCCGCGCCGCGCAAACTGCCGCTCCATCCGCCGCCAAGGCTGACGCGGCGGCCGCCCCCAAGGCGGAGCAGCCGGTTTCCGCCGCGCCAGCCGCCGAAGCGCCGGCGCCGGAACCAGAACCGGAAACCCCGGCCGCGGAATGACGCGCCTCATGATCTCGCAATGACACTGGAGACACTCCATGGCTGAAACCCAAAATCAGGCTGCCGGCGGCGCCCAGACCGCCACGCTGTCGCTGTTGGACCGCATCATCCAGGAAGGCCGCATGGCCCACGATGAAGTGCAGCAGGAATACGCCAAAGACCTGCTGAACGAATTCGCCACCCAGGTGCTGGACGAAGGCATGGCCATCGACAAGGACACCGTGGCGATGATCAATCACCGCATCGCCATCATCGATCAGCTGCTGAGCAAGCAATTGAACAACATCCTGCATCATCCCGACGTGCAGAAACTGGAAGCCTCCTGGCGCGGCCTGCACTACCTGGTGATGAATACGGAAACCGGCTCCCGGCTCAAGCTGCGCCTACTCAACGCCAGCAAGGACGAGCTGCTCAACGACCTGGAAAAAGCAGTCGAATTCGACCAGAGCGCGCTGTTCAAGAAAGTGTACGAGGAGGAATACGGCACCTTCGGCGGCTACCCCATCAGCTTGCTGATCGGCGATTACGAATTCGGCCGCCACCCGCAGGACATCGCCTTGCTGGAAAAACTGTCCAACGTCGCCGCCGCCGCCCACGCGCCGCTGATCACGGCAGCCAGCCCGCGCCTGTTCGACATGGGCAGCTTCACCGAACTGGCCGTGCCGCGCGACCTGGCCAAAGTGTTCGAGAGCAGCGAACTGATCAAATGGCGCGCCTTCCGCGCCAGCGAGGACTCCCGCTACGTCAGCCTGGTGCTGCCGCGCGTGCTGATGCGCCTGCCCTACGGCCCGGAAACCCAGCCCACCGAGGGCATGAACTACGTTGAGGACGTGGACGGCACCGACCATGGCAAATACCTGTGGGGCAATGCCGCCTATGCGCTGGGCCAGCGCATCACCCAGGCCTTCGCCCAATATGGCTGGTGCGCAGCCATCCGCGGCGTGGAAGGCGGCGGCGCGGTGGAGGGCCTGCCAGCCCACACCTTCGGCACCGAAGCCGGCGACATCGCGCTGAAATGTCCCACCGAGATCGCCATCACCGACCGCCGCGAGAAAGAGCTGGACGCCTTGGGCTTCATCGCGCTGTGCCACAAGAAAAACACCGATCTCGCAGTGTTCTTCGGCGGCCAAACCGCCAACCAGCCCAAGCTCTACAACACCAACGAGGCCAATGCCAATTCGCGCATCTCCGCCATGCTGCCGTATGTGCTGGCCGCCTCGCGCTTCGCCCATTACATCAAGGTGATCATGCGCGACAAGATCGGCAGCTTCCTGAGCCGCGACAACGTGGAAACCTATCTGAACAACTGGATAGCCGACTACGTGCTGGTCAACGACAACGCCCCGCAGGAAGTGAAGGCCCAGTTTCCGCTGCGCGAGGCGCGGGTGGACGTCAGCGAGGTGCCGGGCAAACCGGGCACCTACCGCGCCACGGTCTTCCTGCGCCCGCACTTCCAGCTGGAGGAACTGACCGCATCCATCCGCCTGGTGGCCGAACTGCCGCCGCCGGTGGCCGCCTGACGCGACCAAGCAGGCCCGCCGCGCGGCGGGCCTGAACCGATACCTTCCAAGGAGAAAGCAAAGCAATGGACGCCATCATTCTGGACCTGGGCAGCGACATCAAGGGCGAGTGCAAGCTGACTGGTTACGCCGACAAGATCGAAGTGCTCTCTTATAGCCATAACGTGGCTTTGCAGGTTACCAATCAGCAAAACAGTGAACGCACATCGGGCAAAGCCTATTTGGGCGAGTTCAGCCTCACCAAATTCACCGATAAATCCACCCCTAGCCTCAACTCGTACTGCTGCCAAGGGAAAAATATTCCCGAAGCCAAAATCATTGTCGGCCGCAATGCCGCCAAGTCTGACAAGGAGATATTGCCCTACATCGTTTACACACTGACTAACGCCATCATTTCCAACGTGAGCGTCAGCGGCGGAACAGGGGGCAAACCAGTGGAAAATTTGTCGCTGAACTTCACCAAAATCAAGTGGGAAATCACTACCCAAAAAGATACCGGCGAAAAAGAAGGAACATCCGCCGCCTCCTGGGGCTTGGTCGAAAACGCATTAGGCTAAACAGACACATCCATGCGCCCAGCCCCCCAGTTCCGCCCCGCCCTGTTCGAGCTCCTGGCCGATGCCGAACCGCGCCAACCGCTGGAAGCGGAGCCGCGCTTACGCGTCAGCCGCGGCCAGCTGCAAGAATCGGTGCGGGCGGAGCTGGAGCGGCTGCTGTCCAGCCGCCGCGCGGCCCGGCCGTACTTGAACGAACCCAGCGTCATCGACTACGGCGTGGCGGACTGGAGCGCGCTGCATCCTGCCCGCGCCGAAGACAGGCAACGGCTGGCGCGCGAAATCCGCCTGGCCATCCGCGCTTACGAACCGCGCCTGGCATCCCCCGCCGTCAGCGTGGACCTGGCTGACCGTCCGCATGCGCTGCGCGTGCGCATAGAAGGGCTGCTGAATGCAGACGGCCAGCGCTGGCCGGCGGCCTTTGTCGCCGAGCTTAACCCATCCGGCGCGCGGCTGGCCGCCTGCGAGGAGGCCGACTGATGGAATCGCTAGACCCGCGCCTGCTCGACTACTACCAGCACGAGCTATCCTATCTGCGCCACGCCGGCGGCGAATTCGCCTTGCGCTATCCCAAGGTGGCGCGCCGCTTGCAGCTGGGCGATTCCGAATGCCCGGACCCGCAAGTGGAAAGGCTGCTGGAAGGCTTCGCGCTGCTGTGCGCCCGTCTGCAGCGCCGCCTGGACGACGACTACTCGGAACTGGCCGACGCGCTGCTGGAGCAGCTCTACCCGCACGCCTTGCGGCCGATGCCGTCCTGCGCCGTCGTACGCTTCGAGCCGGACCCGGACAAGGGCAAGCTGGACGCCGGCTACCGCATTCCGCGCGGCACGCCCTTGTTCGCCGACACCACCGCCGGCGACACGCTGCGCTTCCGCACCGCCGCCGACGCCGTGCTGTGGCCGCTTGCGGTCGCGGACGCCGCGCTGCTGACCGAGGACGAAGCCCAGGCCGCCAGCGGCCTGCCCCAGGCCCGCGCCGCGCTGGCTCTGCGGCTGGAAAAACTGGGGCCGGAACCGCTGGGCGCGCTGCCGCTGAGCGCGCTGCGCATCCATCTGGCCGGCTCGCCCATTTACGCCGCCGCGCTGTACGACCTGCTCTCCGCCCATAGCCTGCAAATCAGCTGCCGCCTGCCGGACCAGCCGGGACTGGCTCCTGTCGTCCGCCCAGGGGCGCGGCCGCGCGCCTGCGGCTTTTCCGCGGACGAAGCGCTGCTGCCGGACGAAGACGGCGTCCACCCCGCGCATGCCCTGTTGGCGGAATACTTCGCCTGCCCGGAAAAATTCCTGTTCTTCGACTTGCCGCTCGCCGTGCCGCGCCAAGCGCGGCGGCAGCTGGAAATCATCATCGCCTTCGACCGCGCGCCCGCTGCGCGCATCGGCCTGCAGCCGGGCGATATCGCGCTGGGCTGCGCGCCGGTGGTCAACCTGTTTCCGCACACGTCCGAACCGCTGCGCCCCGATGGCAGCCGCAGCGAATACCTGTTGACGGCGGACGCCCACCGCGACCGCAGCGTGGAAATCCATTCCATCCGCCAAGTGCGCGCCGTCAGCGCCGACGGCGCGCGCGTGGTCCCGCCGTATTTTTCCTGCGCCCACGGCCGGGAAGACGCCGGCCGCTACTGGCATGCGCGCCGGGTCAGCAGCATCCATCGCCAGCGGCCCGGCAGCGACATGCTGCTCACCCTGGTGGATGCCGATTTCGACCCGCAGCAGCCCTCGGACCTCAGCCTCACCGCGGAGCTGCTGTGCACCAACCGCCACCTGGCGGAACAGCTGCCGGCCGGCGCGGCGCTGATGTTCGAGCTGCCCGGCCCGGTGGGGCAGGCGCGGCTGCTGCGCCCGCCGCGCCCGCAAACCCAGCCGGCGCTGGACGGCGCGTCGCGATGGAAGCTGGCTTCGCTGCTCAACCTCAATCACCTGTCGCTGAGCGAAGGGCCGCAGGCGCTGGCGGCGCTGCGCGAAATGCTGGCCCTGCACAATCAGGGAGAACAAGCGGCGGCGCGCCGCCAGATAGAAGGGCTGGCCTCGCTCTCCTGCGAACGCATCGTCGATCATGTGGGGGCCGACGCCTGGCGCGGCTGGCGCAACGGCCTGCTGCTGACGCTGCAGCTGGACCCAGCCTGCTTCGCCGGCGCCAGCCCGGTGCTGTTCGCGGCCGTGCTGGCGCATTTCTTCGCCCTGTACGCCCACGCCAACCGTTTCATCCGCACCCGCCTCGTCCACCAGCATCAGGAGATCCAATCATGGCAGCCGCCCTCCGGCCCCAGCCTGGTTCTGTAGCGGAACGGCTGCTCAGCCAGCCGCAGGGCTTCGAGTTCGCCCAGGCGGTGATGCTGCTGGAGCGGCTGCGGCCCGACGCCGCGCCGCTGGGCAGCGGCGCCGATCCGGCGCGCGAGGCGGTGCGCTTGCGCGGGCCGCTGGCGCCGCTGTTCGCCGCCAGCGAACTGGACGCGCTGCAAGACGACGGCGACGGCCTGACCCTGAGCGTGGCCTCCTTCGGCCTGGGCGGGCCGGACGGCCCCCTGCCTTACGCTTACCAGGAGTGGCTGCAACAGCGCAAGCTGGCCAAAGACCCTGCGCCGGCGGCTTTCCTGCAACTATTCCAGCACCGGCTCTTGTCCCTGCTCTACCGCGTGCGGCGGCGCTACCGGCTGGCGCCGGGCTACGCCGCGCCGCACAGCAGCCCGGCCCGGCCCTTGCTGCTCAGCCTGTGCGGCCTGCTGCCGGCCGGCTTGCAAGGCCGCCAGGCGGTGGCGGACGCCGCGCTGCTGGCGCGCGCCGCCCTGTTGGCCGACCGCCGCCGCTCGCTGGCCGGATTTGTCGCGCTGGCGCGCCATCACTTCGGCGCGCCGTTTGCCGCCGAACCCTTCGCCGGCGGCTGGCGCGACATTCCGCCCGCCAGCCGCAGCGCCATAGGCCCCAACGGCCGCAATGCCCGCCTGGGCCAGGGCGCGTTGGCCGGCAGCCGCGCCTGGGACGAGCACGCCGGCATCCGCCTGATTATCGGCCCCTTGTCCGCCGCGCTGTATCACAGCTTCCTGCCCGGGGCGGAACGCCACCGCGCCCTGGCCGCGCTGGCGGCGTTCTATTTCGGCCCGGACCTGGACATCCAGCTGACGCTGCGCCTGCAGACCGCGCCCGCCCCGCTGCGGCTGCGCCGCGACGCCGCCCCCCGCCTCTGCTGGGACAGCTGGCTGGGCGGCGGCGATGGCGAAAAACTGCTGCGCACCCGCCTGCGCCAGGCGGAGGACGCGCGATGAGCGCGGAACTGGCGCAACTGGTGTCCCGCCTCAACCCCGGCTGCCGCAAGGCGCTGGAGCAGGCGGCCCAGCGCTGCCTGCAGCAAAGCCACTATTACGTGGAAATCGAACACGTGCTGCTGGAGCTGCTGGACATGCCGGATGGCGACCTGCCGCCGCTGCTGCCCAAGCTGGGCCTGAGCGCCGACCAGCTGGGCGCGGAGCTGCGCCGCAGCCTGGACCAGTTCAAGCGCGGCGAAACCCGCGCCCCGGCCTTCTCCAGCCATACCGTGGCCTGGCTCAAGGAAGCGCTGCTGCTGGCCACGCTGCGCCAAGAGGCCAGCATCCGCTCCGGCCTGCTGCTGCTCACCCTGCTGGAGCGGGACGAGCTGCGCAACCTGCTGCTGATCGGCGCGCCCTGCCTGCTGCGCGCGCCGCGCCAGCCGCTGAGCGAACAACTGGACGCCTGGGCCGCCGCCGCGCGCCAAGCGCCAGCCTCCGGCGCGGAGCCGGCCTCCGCCCTGGCCCGCTTCACCCACGACCTGGTAGCCGACGCCCGCGCCGGCCGCATCGACCCCATCGTCGGCCGCGACGGCGAAATTCGCCAATGCCTGGACATCCTGCTGCGCCGCCGCCAGAACAACCCCATCCTGGTGGGCGCGCCCGGCGTGGGCAAAACCGCGGTGGCGGAAGGCCTGGCGCTGCGCATCGCCCACGAGGAAGTGCCGCCGGCGCTGGCCGGCGTGGGCCTGCTGGCGCTGGACCTGGGTCTGCTGCAGGCCGGGGCCGGCCTGAAAGGCGAGTTTGAACAACGGCTGAACGGCGTGATGGACGAAGTCCGCGCCGCCGCCCGGCCCATCATCCTGTTCATCGACGAAGCCCACACCCTGGTGGGCGCCGGCGCGGCCGAGGGCCACAGCGACGCCGCCAACCTGCTCAAGCCGGCGCTGGCGCGCGGCGAGCTGCGCACCGTGGCCGCCACCACCTGGCAGGAATACAAGAAATACTTCGAACGCGACCCGGCTCTGGCGCGGCGCTTCCAGCCGGTGCAAGTGGAAGAGCCGGACGAAGACAGCGCCGTGGCCATGCTGCGCGGCGTCGCCGCCCGGCTGGAACAGCACCACGGCGTGCGCATCCTGGACGCCGCCATCCACGACGCGGTCAAACTGTCCCACCGCTACATCTCCGGCCGCCAGCTGCCGGACAAGGCCATCAGCGTGCTGGACACCGCCTGCGCCCGCGTGGCGCTGGCCCAGCACGACCAGCCGCCGCAGCTGGAAAACCTGCGCCACCGTCAGGCCATGCTGGACGAAGAACTGGAGCGGCTGCTGAACGAACAGGCCACCGGCCTGGACCACGCCGCCCGCATCGCCGCGCTGCGCCGCGACCGCGCCGAACACGCCGCCGCCATGCGCGAGCTGAGCGCGCGCTGGCAGGACGAGCTGAACGCGGTGCGCGAAATCCTGCGCGTCCGCCAACAGCTGCAACAGCTGCAAGCCGCGCTGCCCGCCGGCGAACCGCCGCTGCTGCTGCTCGAAGAAGACGAAGCCGAAGACGGCGACGACGCCGTGCCGGCCACGCGGCTGGCGGCGCAACTGGCGCGGCTGGAAGCCGGCCTGGACGCGCTGCGCCAGGACGACCCGCTGGTGCCGGAGCATGTGGACTCCAAGGCGGTGGCCGCCGTCATCGCCGGCTGGACCGGCATCCCGGTGGGCAAGATGCTGGCCGACGAAGCCTACGCCATCCGCACCCTGGCCCAGCGCATGGGCCAGCGCGTGATCGGCCAGCCGGCCGCGCTGGGCAAGATCGCCCAACGCATCCAGGCCTACCGCGCCGGCCTCACCGACCCCGGCAAGCCGGTGGGCGTGTTCCTGCTGCTCGGCCCCACTGGCGTCGGCAAGACCGAAACCGCCTACGCGCTGGCCGACGCCCTCTACGGCGGCGAACGCAATCTGATCGTGGTCAACCTGGCGGAATACCAGGAAGCCCACAGCGTCAGCCAGCTCAAGGGCGCGCCGCCCGGCTACGTTGGCTACGGCCAGGGTGGCGTGCTAACCGAAGCAGTGCGGCGCAAGCCCTACAGCGTGGTGCTGCTCGACGAAATCGAGAAAGCCCACCCGGACGTGCTGGAAGCCTTTTACAACGTATTCGACAAGGGAATCATGGAAGACGGCGCCGGCCTGACGGTGGACTTCAACAACACCATCATCCTGGCCACCAGCAACGTCGGCGCCGAACTGGTGCTGGACACCCCCACCGACCAGCTCGGCAGCGACGCCTTCAACGAACGCCTGCGCAAGGTGCTGCTCCAGGCCTTCCGCCCCGCCTTCCTCGCCCGCATGACCGTCGTGCCCTACCGCCCGCTGGACGAAACCACGCTGGAAGGCATCGTCCTGGCCAAGCTGGAAAAACTGCGGGAACGCTACAAGACCGCCACCGGCAAACAGTTCGACTTCGACCCCGCCATCGTGAAAGCGGTGCTCGCCAAATGTAGCGCAGCGGGTGCGCGGGATATCGAGAATGTGTTGATGGCGCAGGTGACGGGGAAGTTGGCGGAGTGGGTGTTGGAGTAAATCTCATAGTCGCATCTGGAGATGCATATCAATGAAAGAATATAACTCCATTCAAGGTTACACCTTCAAGCCAATAAAGAGAAACTTTGACAACAAAAAATTCCATGCGCCATACATGCTCCAGAATAACAACAGCGGAGCACCTCAAGGTTGTTTTCTTTTTAAATCAACAGAAGACTCTGACGTAAAAGCTAAAAATAAATACGACCAGCTTAAGCTCACCCCTAAAGAGAACATGGCTATCGCAATAGCCGCAAGACGGGTTGCTATAAGATCAGAACTCAGCGAAATATATCCGGCAGAGCTTGAATCGATTCAAAAAGGATATAATAAGACGCTTCCGATCAGACACCTCGACACTACCTTGGTCATTGTATACAGCGTTGAATTTGCAACTATATGCTTGACCTTCAGCCCTTACGCTATCAACTACAAAAAAAACAAGTATGTACTGCAAGGACGACCGCAAGGCTACCCGAGCCTGCTTCATTCCAAACCACCCCCATAACTTCCCTATCACTTATCCACAACAAGCCAATCTCAAACAACAAGCCAGTAAGAAAACATAAGAAATACCACTATCAAATACGGCAACCAACACGAAGGAAGCATCATGAATCGATACAAATTAAAACAAAGCCAAGAAAAGTCTTGCGGAGCTGCAGCATCTGCTGTCGCACAGGCCGAACTCCTGTCTCTTATACACATCTCCGAGCCCACGAGACTC
>NZ_JAELTR010000099.1:0-6544 GCF_016428945.1 Chromobacterium sp. ASV23 | reverse complement strand
CCCCCCCCCCCCCCCCCCCCCCCCCCCCCCCCCCCCCCCCCCCCCCCCCCCTTTTGAGTCTCGTGGGCTCGGAGATGTGTATAAGAGACAGGGCCTGAGGTGCATGGCGGCTGTTTACGATCCTTGGTTGGTTTGCGGGAAGTAGACATGTTTTTGATGCGCCGTCTGCGCATGTTTTCATCAACCGATACCCTAAAGAAAACGCCACCGCGACGCGGTGGCGTATGTCCATCCATCCAGGCCTATGGCAGTGGCGACCAGCGCTCCACGATGATGCCAGGGATGGAAAGCAGCTCTTGCCCAAGCTTTCCGTTGACCTCTATGCGCTGGTACTGCAGTTTGCCCAGCTGCGTCATGTCAGCCCGACTTAAACCATCCAGTCGCCAGGCCTTGCCTTTGGCATCAACCAGCGCCCACCAGCCGCCCACATCCGGACCTTTGCGGACGACTGCGCCCACCCAGCGTTGGCTGGGCGCAACCGTTTGCTGCAGTGGTTGGCTGGCGGCACCTGTGTGGGCGCAACCAGCCAGCACGCTGCCAGCCAGCAGCAAGCATATGAACCTGTGCTTGCATGTTTGCATCAGCGTACCACCAGGATCATGCTGGTGTTGGCCGGAATTTTCACGCCCTTGCGGCTATAGCTATTGCCGTTGATGTTATCCACTTGATAGCTATGGCTCATGGACTGGAAAATCCCGAACAGGCTTTGCGGCGAGGTGGTCTGATATTTCGTCAGATCAAACGCCGCAAACTGGTAGGCACCGTCTGTCTTGGTCGGGAAACCATAACCATTGGGCAAATTCGTGGCCGGCAGCGTGGCGAAGATGCTGGCGCCGAAGCGGGCGTATTCATCGGCTAGGCCGCTGCCGCCATTGCTGGTGATCAGCTTGTCCAAGCAATTGTAGCTGCTGTCGATGCCATAGCTGTCGCCGTCATTGCAGCTGGTGATCAGCTGCTTGTAGATGGCCAAGCCATACCGGCGGTTCAGGAAGGCGCCAAACGCGCCGCCCAGGCTGTATGAGCCGGACGACAGCGTAGACCACTGGTTGTAGCTGACGCCGCCGCCAGTTTGCAGATAGCCTGGGATTCTGACTGAATAGGCCGTATCGTAGCCGCCAAGCAAAGCCGGCGCGATCACATCCTCCGACAGCATGGCCGAGGTTTCTTCCAGCCAGGTGTCATGCGTCGTGCCTCTGACAATCGATCGCTGGTAGAAGTTGGTCATGTGCGTCGCTTCATGCAGCAGAGAGGCAATGGTGTAATTGCGGTTGTTCTTGACCTCGCCAGCGTTGATGAAGAACAGCAAGGCCTGGTTGGAGTTGCTCATTCCGCTGACGGAGCTCAGGTAGTTATTGGCTCCATAGAAATAGCCGGCCCAGCCGGTTGATGCGGGAGCATTGACAATGGCGATGTTGATGTCCTGCAGCGCGCCCGGAGAGTCTTGGATTACGCTTCCTGTGTATTTGCTGGGCACGGTCCCCCATACATCGCCCAAGAGGGCATTGAGCTGCGCAAAGCCGCCGTTGCTGCCGCAGACTGCGTTTTTCATCGCAGCCATGTCGTCGCTGCTGACGTTGCCGGACTTGGTGGCGTTCGGGTCCAGCCAGAACACGACATTGCGGCCAGATGGCAGCGTGCACTGGGTGTTAGCCTGGGTGACATAAGGAACGGGGTTGCTTGCGTTGTCCCATAGGTCGTTCCAAGTGCGGGTGTCGCCAATTGCCGCATTGGCGCGGGAGCGGGCAGACATGCGCGCTGCCTGCGCGCGCGCTGCAACTGTTTGCGCCGGCAGGTGAATCAGCTGCTCAGCCAACTGACGATTTTTCTCCGTCATGGCCATTTTGCCGGCATAGGTCCCCTGGTAAGCCATCATCTCGTGAGTGATGACTGCGCGTGCACCAAGCGAAGGCAGAGCGGAGGCAGAGGCGAGATTGCCAGTGCCGGGTGCTGAAGTCATGTTGGTGCCGCCATTAGTGAACACCAAGGTTGCTTTGTTGCCCGGTTTCACGCCCGCAATATTAATGTCTATGGTGGCGTCACTCGACGTGGTGTTGGTGTAACGCCAAGTGCCAATTCCGTTGCCGCTATAGGTGGACGCGTCCACAGCGCCGCAATTGGCGCCCGCGCAATCGGCTACCAGCTTATTGCTGTTTGTTGCTACAACGCCTTGCGCAATGCTGGCGGTGGCCTGGAGGCCGGAAGTGTCGCTAGCCGTTACCGATACGTTGTATGTGCCGGCCTTGTTGAAAGTGTGCGAAACCGTTGCGCCGCTGCCGGCGCTGCCATCGCCAAAGTCCCAGCTGAACGTCAGCGGCAGATTTTGCGGATCGCTAGAGTTGGCGGTAAAAGTCACGCTTTGGCCAATGGCCGCGGTGGTGGCTGAGGATTGGATGGTGGGCGTCGCCGGATTGGGAGCAACGATGGTGATACTTTGCGTGAAGCTGGACGCCTGATTGGCGGTGTTGGACACCGTCACCTTGACGGTATAGCTACCCGACTTTGCATAAGTATGGCTGACGTTCTGGCCCGGAGTGGGGGCGGAGCCATCGCCAAAGTCCCATATGTAGGAAAGCGTCAATCCGGAAGGGTCGGTTGCGCTGGCGGAAAAGGCAATAGGAGCCGTTGCCAGCAAGCTACCCGTGGTTCCAATTGAAATGTTGGGCGTGCTGGGAGCGGTTTGCCGGGTGGTCTGGGTTCCAGGCGAGGTATCGCCGCCACCTCCTCCGCCCCCACCGCAGGCGCTTAACATCAGGGCACTGGCTATACAGGCCGCCATCACTTGCATGCGGGCATTTTTATTCATTTTTTCCATCTTCTTCACTATAAGAACTTGTTTAAAGATATTGTTTATTTTGTAAATAAATGTAAATTAGTATTATCAATATGTAAACACCATTAACGCAACTTCCCATCGCAAGCATTGCAAAAAATGTTGCGAATTTTGTCTATAAATATAAGTTTGATCAGTCAAGCTAAATCACTGAAGCCTGCTAGGCATGTCAGATGGTGAGGGGGAGGCCTCCACTTGTCTGTGGGTGTGAATCGCTCCAGCCCCTGGATGCTTGCGAGCCGTTGGCGGCCTGTCCCGGCTCCTATAAGCTTTCCTGTTTTATGGAATCAGGCATGAATAGAGGTTTGTATGCGGAAATCGTGGCTGGCTATGGCGGGCTTGCTCGCGCTGTTTCACTCCCCCGTAAACGCTTGCACACTATGGGGCGCGGCAGGGTCGGCCAGCGTGGATGGCACGCTTTTGGCCAAGAACCGCGACTGGAAGCCGGATCATGTGCAGTCCTTGCGCTTGCGCCATCCGCAGCAGGGCTATGCCTATCTCGGCTTGTATGCCGACAACGGCAGCGCGCCGGGCATCAAGGCGGGAGTGAATGAAAAGGGGCTGGCCGTGGTCAGCGCTTCCGCCAGCAGCCTGCCGCGCGCGGTGCGGCTGGCGGACAGTGAGAGGCACGGCATTTTGGCGCAGCTGTTGCGGGATTATGGCTCGCTGGACGAAGTGGCCGCCGCGGCGGATAAGGTGTTTCCGCTGTCTCGCCCGGTGTTTCTGCTGCTGGCTGATGCCCGCGGCCTGATGCAGGTGGAAATAGGCCAGCAAGGGCGTTATACGCTGATCCGCCAGCAGAATGGCATGTTGGCGCATACCAATCATTATGCGGACACCGCCTTGCTGGATGCTCCGCAAAAAGTCGGCGCCAGCAGCAGAACCCGGCTGGATCGGATCCAGTCTTTGCTGGCGCGGCAGCCGCAGCATAGTCTGGCCGAGTTCGAGACGCTGAGCCAGGATCGCCATGATGGCCCGGATAACAGCCTGTGGCGCAACGGCCATGAATACACGTTGGCCGGCTGGCAAATGGCTTTCCCGCCTGCTGCCGCGCCCAAGCTGCATCTGGTGCTGGCCAATCCCGGCGCCGCGCCGCTGACGCGCGATTACACGCTGGATGCGGCATTTTGGGCGCAGCCGGCTCAGACATTGCTTCCTTGATCCCCCTGGCTGAATGCATTTAAGATGCTTTGGGCATAATGTCTTTCGCGTTCAGTCGCAAAGGGGAAGAGCAATGCGAATCCGCAGCGTGTATTTCAAGGTGGCCGAGATGGAGGCGGAGGTGGTGTTTTGGCAGGCTTTTCTGGAAAGCGAGCCGCTGAAGCGGGGCAGCCATTGGTCGGAATTCATGGTGGGCGAAACCCGCTTGGGCATGCTGCTCAATGATTTTGGCGAGGAGCTGCAAGGCTGCGCTGCCGTGCCGGTGTTCGAACTCGCGCCGGAGCAATTGTCGTCTGCCGTGAGCCGCGCCAAAGAGGCTGGCGCGACGGTGGTGCTGGACGGACTGGCTAATCCGCAAATGAACTCCATCGTGCTGGCCTCGCCTGGAGGCAATGAGTTCGAGCTTTGCAATTGCGCGGCCCATGGCTGAGACCGCCAGACTGCGCGAGCAGTTGACCCTGTTTGTGCCGCGCGTCCAGGGCGAGCCGCTGGAGGTGGTGCGCCATGCGCTGGACCCGGTGCAGGCCAGACTCATCGCGGCGCACGTCACGCTGTGCCGCGAGGACGAAATCGCCGATTTGGGCATGGTCCGCCTGTTTGAGCGTTTGCGAGGAATGGGACCGTTGCGGCTAGAGTTCGGCCCAGCGGAGCGCTTTCAGGGGCACGGTATTCTGTTGCCCTGCGTCGCCGGCGAGGCGGATTTTCAGGCCATGCGCCGCGAGGTGTTGGGCTGCGCGGCGCGCGGGCATGCTCCGCACCTGACTCTGGCGCATCCGCGCAACCCGCGCGCGGCCGGCAATCTATTGTTGGATAGCCCTGGCCTGCCGCGGCACATCGCCATCACATTCCTCGCGGTCAGCATGATCCGTCAGTACGGCGGCCAACCCTGGCAGCAACTGGGACGGACGACGTTGGGTTCGGCAGTGGTAAGCGCTGATTAAAAAATGAGCGCTTGTATTTTCTCTTTTTCGCTCATGGGCTTGACTGGTTTATCCACAATCTGTCACCAGGCTTGTTCGCGTGGAATGGGGGAAAGTTCCGTCATTGCTCAAATTTTGAGCGCGAGAGGCAAGTATTTCAGGGTAAAGGGATTTTTCGCCTTGTCCCTAACTTGTCCACAGCCTTGTTCAATCTTGATGTGGATTATGTTTGAAAACGAAAACGCCGCCCGGATGAGGCTGCGTTTTGCTCATGGCGCTTGGTTAGCGGAGTGATCAGGATTCCAGCGCTTCCAGCTGTTCCTGCACTTCCATCCATTCCTCTTCCACTACGCCCAGGCGGCTGGCCACCTCGCCCTGCCGTTTGACGCTGTCGGCCAGCTTCAACTTGTTGGCCTCGTTGTAGGCCTCGCTGGAGGACAGGAAGGTTTCCAGCTGGGCTTTCTCTTGCGACAGCTTGTCCATTTCCTGTTCCAGCTTGTTCAGGCGGTTTTGCAGCGGCTTGCGTTGCTTGGCCAGCTGCTGGCGCGCCTCGGCCTCCTGGCGCTTTTGCTCCTTGCGGTTCACGCCCTGGGCGTCGCCGTCGGATGGTTTGTTGCCTTCGGCCAATTGGGCGATGCGCCATTGCCGGTAGTCTTCCAGGTCGCCATCGAACGGTTGCACCTTGCCGCCGCTGACCAGCCAGAATACATCGGTGGTGGATTCCAGCAGGCTGCGGTCGTGCGACACCACGATCAGCGCGCCGGTGAAGTCCTGCAAGGCCAGCGTCAGCGCGTGGCGCATTTCCAGGTCCAGGTGGTTGGTCGGTTCGTCCAAGAGCAGCAGGTTGGGCTTTTGCCAGACTATCATCGCCAGCGCCAGCCGCGCTTTCTCGCCGCCGGACATCGGGCCGACCGGGTCTGTGGCGGCATCGCCGCGGAAGTTGAAGCCGCCCAGGAAGCTGCGCAATTCCAGCTCGCGCGTGGTCGGCGCAAGTCGCTGCATGTGCAAGAGCGGCGATTCGTCCGGACGCAGCGTTTCCAGCGTGTGCTGGGCGAAATAGCCTATCTTCAGCATCTGCGCGTTGATGCGCTCGCCGGATAGCGGGGAGAGGTCGCCGGACAGCAGCTTGACCAGCGTGGATTTGCCGGCGCCGTTGACGCCCAAGAGGCCGATGCGCGCGCCGGCCTCCACCGACAGGCTGATATCGGACAGGATGGTCTTGTCGCCATAGCCGGCATTGGCCTTGTCCAGCTTCAAGAGCGGATTGGGCAGGTGCTCCGGGCTGTCGAAGTGGAAATCGAACGGCGAGGCGGTATGGGCCGGCGCGATGCGCTCCAGCTTCTCCAGCGCCTTGACCCGGCTTTGCGCCTGGCGCGCCTTGCTGGCCTTGGCCTTGAAGCGGGTGATGAACGATTCCAGATGGGCGATCTGGCGCTGCTGCTTTTCGTACTCGCCTTGCTGGCGCGACAGTTTCTCCGCGCGCATCACTTCGAACTGGCTGTAGTTGCCGGTGTACAGCGTCAGCGTCTGGTTGGCCACTTCGACGATATGGCTGCAGATGGCGTCCAGGAAGTCGCGGTCGTGCGAAATCACCAGCAGCGTGCCGGGATAGGCCTTCAGCCAATCCTCCAGC
>NZ_JAELTR010000098.1:0-6585 GCF_016428945.1 Chromobacterium sp. ASV23 | reverse complement strand
GCCGCTAGGGGTGGGCGCCAGCAGCCTGCAGCATCTGGAATTGCTGAACAGCGCCTTGCGCCGCAGCTGGCGGGTGGACATGGGCGGCGGCGCGCATTTTTGGCTGACCACCTGCCTGACCCTGTCGAGCGGCGCCAGCCTGGATTTCCGCTACCAGCCGCCGATGGCTGCCGTGGCGGAGAGCGTGGGCGAGCTGGAGTTGTTCTGAAAACCGTTCAGCAAATCCCTGATCCGGCGTTGCGCTTGCTGCGCTCAGCGGATATGCGACGATAGGTAATCAAGCAAACAGCTCGCGCAGGAATTCCTCCGTCAGCATGCGCGCCTCCGGCAGGTTGTACAGCGTGTGCGGGGCATTCGGCAGCAGAACCTGCCGCGCCTTGGGCATGTCCGCCAGCGCGCGCCGGCTGTCGCCGTCGACTTGGCGGCCGCGGTTGTATTGGCTGTTGCGGCCGAAGAACGGGTCGGCGTCCGACAGCAGGTTCAGCAGCGGGCAGTCGGCATCAAAGCCATTGTCCGCTTTCTCCACAAAGTAATTGTCCTCGCAGCTCCAGCCATAGATGATGCGGCCGGCGAATTCCTGGCCGCGCCAACGGGCCGCGGCCACGCCGCCCTCGCTGCTGCCGGCCAAGGCCAGCCGCTGGCTGTCCACCCATGGCAGTCGCGGCAGCGCTGCCAGCATCATGGCGATCTCTTCTTGCCGCAGCGCGTGCACCGCCTCGTATTGTTCCACTGGGGCTGGACTTTGATAGCGCGGTCGCTTGTGGCGGGCGAAGCTGTCCAGCGCCAGCGCGGCGATGCCCAGGGTGTCGCTGGCCCAGCGCTGAAACGTCAGCGTCTGTTCATTCAGGCCGGAGGAGCCGTGCAGGAACAACAGCAGCGGCAGCGGCTGGCCTGGTCTTGCTGGCGGAAGCGCCGCCAGTCTGCCTTGCCAGGGCGCATCGCCGCAGACGCCGGCGGGCAGCGTCAGCATCGCTTGGCGTATCGGTTTGGGCAGGTAGGCGGAGTCAGTGCGGGGCATGGTCTTGGTTTGGGGGCGGGGGCGCAATCGATTGTGCCTGCAGCCATGCGCGGCGGCAACGGGGTCAGTCTTCCTCGGGCCGCAGCCAGACGGATTTGAAATCGAACCAGCCCATGCTGTTGAGACGAAAGTCCTCGATCTGCCCCGGCCCTTTCAGCCGCAGCCAGTTGTGGAACAGCGGCAGGATCCAGTGTTGGCGCACTGTCTGCGCCGACAGGCTGGCCGCGCTGTGCTCGCCGCCGCGCCAGCCGCGCAGCCAGTCCGTCAGCGGCAGCGTTGGTTCCAGGCAACGCCGCAGCAGCGGCGTGCCCAGCAGCCAGGCCGGCACGGCGTAATCCGTGCCGCTGCTGAAGTTGACGGTGCCCAGCCACAGGTCCGTTTCGGCCAGTCCCAATTCCCAATCGCTATAGCGATGGACCGCGCACTCCAGCGCGATGCCGTGCGCGGCGAGGCAGCGCGCGATGGCGTCGGCGATCTGGCGGTATTCCGGATGTTGTTCGTAATAAGCCAGCCGCAGTCGCGTCAAAGGCGGGGTGGGCGGGACAGGCTCGGGCTGGACGTGGTGCCAGCGCGGCAGCAGGCCGGAAGCGGCCACCCAGTACTGCCGGGTGGTCGGCGGCGTTTGCTGCATGATGGCCAGCGGCGACAGCGCCTGGGCCAGCCACAGGCGGACGGCATCATCGCGCATGGCCGGGGAGCGGCCATCGCACAACAGATAATAAACGCCGGTTTCCAGCGCCATCTCGGTTTGCTCCTCCACCGGCAAGGGATTGATTTCCACCGTGAGATTGCAGGTTTCCTGCACGTTCAGCGACAGCTGGTCTCCGAGCTGCGGCATCATCCAGATATCCACTTGGTCCAACAGCGCGCGGAAGCCGAAATAATCGTCGAAGGCTTGCAGCGACAGCCGATGCGCGTCATTGACGGCCACTCGGTAGGGGCCGGTGCCGACCGGGTGGGAGGCGAAATCCGGCAGCGTGGCATGGTCCGCCGGCAGGATCAGCGCGGCCGGGTCCGCCAGCAGCCAGGGCAGCCACGGGTCCGGTTCCGACAGCTCCAGCGCGATGCTTTGCGGCGACAGGCGGCGCACGCCGCGCAGATGGGCGAACAGCGGCTGCGCGCGCAGCCGCGCCACGCTGGCGGCGATGTCGTCCTGACGCAACTCGCGGCCATCATGCCAGCGCACGCGTGGCCGCAGATGGAAATGCCACTCTAGATCAGAATAGGGTTCCCAGTGGTGCGCCAAGTCACCCTCTATTTCCCCTTTTTCCTCATTCAGCCGGGTCAGGCCGTTGAAGATCTGGCTGACAAGATGGCGTTCGGAACGCCTGAGCGGCGTGCCGGGATGCAGCTTGGGCATCGGCCGGTAGTAGGGCACGCCCAGCACCTGGCGGTCTTCGCTCCAGCGACGTCCCAACCGCGACAGCAGCAATGGAGCCAGCTGCTGCGGATCGTCACCGAGCAGGGAGACGGCCTGCTCCACCTTGCCTTGTTCCAGCAGTTGTGAGGCTTGCTGTCGCTGCAATTGGCCGATATCGCGCAAAAAGCGCAGCTCCGAGCGCTGGCCGCGTCCCGAACGGGCGTTCCACTCCAGCCAGCCCAGCGCCTGCATCTGCGCCAGCAGGCTGCGCATGTGGCGGCGGGTGCAGCACAGCAGGTCGGCCAGCTGCTGCAGCGACACGGCGCAGGCTTGACCTTCCAGGCCGCGGTGCAGCCGGCTGTATTGTTGCAACAGACGGTTATGGCTCATAAAGAGGAAATTTGTAGTAAAAAGTCAGCAATTTTTTGTTCACGTTATTGGCGTGACAATACGGTCTCCCACGCAAGGAGTCCAGCATGAAAACCGAACCGATGTCAGATTTCTTTCCGCAATATCTGAGCCGGCAGCGCCGCTTGTTCGGCATCGATCCCTCTGAGGCCATGGCGCAATTGAGCGAGGTGATGCAGTGGCAGGAGGTGGCGGGAAAAAAAGCGGCCGGGGATGAGGCCCGGCCGGCAAGGGAGGAACTGGAGAGGAAACATGCCGGCCCGCTGTCTAGCGGGCCGGGTAAGGCTTACTGCAAGTAAGGCAGATACGGCGCTTCGTCGCGGATGGCGTAGGTTTTGCCGTTCAGTCCCACCGTATAGTGGCTGGGGCCGGAAATCGGCAGGTAGTACACCACGTCCAGCGTCACGCTCTGTCCCGGCGCCAGGGTCTGCCAGGTGGGCAGCTTCACCGATACGCGGTTGAAATCGCCCTTCAGGCCGCCGATATTGCTGCCGCTGTGACCGACGTTGATCACCTTGAGGCCGAAGCCGGATTGATCGGCGATATTGGCCGGCGCCGAGGTGGGCACGTCGAACTGGAACTCGGTGCCGCCTGGCAGGGTGGTTTGCGAACGATTGACGATGGTGAGCTTGGGGTTGATCGGATAGTTGTTGTCGCCCAGCGCGAAGTTGCCCAGGCTGAAGCCGACATCAATGGCCGCGGTCGGAGCGGGAGCGGCGTCCGCGCGCTTCGCGTTCACCTTGGCCGGCTGGCTGAAGGTGTTGTACAGCAGGTTGGTCAGCGTATTGCCCATGTAGTACTCGCCCTGGCCGTTGTTGCGCTGCGCGTTCCAGTCGTAGTCGCCGGCCAGCTCCCAGAACATCACGCCGCCGATATTGTTGGCGTCGATCCAGGCGGCCTTCTGCGCGATGGACTGCTCATCTTCGGTGGACAGGAACACGTTCTTGCTGGCATTCCACAGCCACGGCGCAGCCAGGGTGGCGTTGTAATTGCGCTGGTAAGTGCCGATGAGCTGGTTGATCGGCTGGGTGACGTCGATGCCGTAGGACGCGAGGTAGCTGCCGGCGATGCCTTTTTCCAGGTTCTTGGCGTGCCACATCGGGTTGGAGCCGCCCGGGATCTCCTTGCCCTTGTCGTCCAGGTCGTGCCAGATATTGTCTATGCCGACTGCGCCGTCGCCGCATTCGGTGAGGCCGGTCGGGCAGTTGCTGCCCACCGCGCTGCCCCACAAGCCGTTGCTGCCGCCCGTCACGTTTTTCCAGCCGCGGGTGTAGTAGGGCACGCCCATATTGACGCGAGAGGCCGGCAGGCCGCCGCGGTAGTAGTGGTAGGCCCAGTCGGTGTTGAGATAGCCGATATTGCCGTACTGCGCGGTGCCGTAGACGTTCCAGAACGTCAGTTCGGCATCCTTGCCGTCGTCGTACAGCGCGGCGTTGGGGCCGACGAAGCGATTCCACGAGCCGTGCAGGTCATACGACATCACGTTGACGAAGTCCAGGTACTTCAGGCCCTGGAAGGTTTCCATGCCGCGCAGCAGGTAGCCGGAGGCCGGCACCGCGGCGGTGATCTGGTAGTAATGGCCGTCCTGGGCGGCGGCGCGGTCCAGCCGGTCGCGCAGCGTCTGCAGCAGCGCCACGTAGCCCTTGGTCAAGGAGCCGAGGCGGGCGTTGGAGAAGCTCCAGTCCAGCGGATTGCCGGCGTTGCTCATCGAGGTCGGATATTCGAAGTCGATGTCCACGCCGTCAAAGCCGTATTTGCGCAGGAAGGCGACGGCGGAATCGGCAAAAGCATTGATGCCGCCCTGGTTGACGCTGCCGTCGGCGTTGACCGTCATGCTGTAGAAGCCGCCGCTGGCCACGCGCTTGCCGCTGGCGTCGAAGTAGCCGCCGGTTTCCGCCCAGCCGCCCACCGAGATCAGCGTTTTCACGCCGGGAAATTTGCGCTTGTACTGGGTCAGCAGGTTGAAGTGGCCCTTATACGGCAGGCTGGCGTCCATCTCGGCGCCGGCCACGCCCGGCCAGGTCATGTCGGTGGCTGGGTTGCCCGGCGCGCCGTCGTTGACCGACAGCTGATTGTTGCCGTCGACATGGGCGAAGGCGTAGTTGATGTGGGTGAGCTTGCCCCAGGGGATGTTGTTCACCAGGTAGGCCGGGCTGCCGTCCTTGCCGGTGCGCCAGCTGGTGAAGTAGCCGATGATGCGGCGGCGGCTGCCGTTGGCCAGCTGTTCCGCGCCGCCCTGCTTGTAGGCCGCGCAATAGGGCACGTCCACGCTGGCGGTCTGTGCCAGGGCTTCGGGGCGGCACAGCGCGTTGCCGGTGGGCTGCGGCACTTGCACCAGCGGCGGGTCGGGCGGCGGATTGGGATTGCCGCCGCCGCACTGTCCGATCAGCAACCACGGGCTGGCGTCGCCGCCCGCCGGGGTATTGCCCTGAGTCCACCATTTGGCTTGCCAGGTCTGGTTCTGGTAGCTGACGCGCTGCCCGCCGTTGTAAACCGTTGCCGCGTTCCAGGCGGGATCGGTACAGCTGTTGTCAGCGGTTTTCACTGATCCGGTTGCTTGTGCCTGCGGCCAGGGTGCGTCGCCGCTCAGCGCGGCATGTCCGGCCAGTAGTGCGGCGCCACCGACGGCGCCGACGGCCAGACTGCTTTTTACCAGCATTAGGGTTTTGCTCACTCTATTCTCCTTTGTCTAAGACGACGCCAAACCGTATGTTCTAATTTGTATTTAAGTGGTATTAACAAATGGACTCTAGCCGGTCTAAATCGAGAATGCCCCTGTACTTTTTAACAGCCTGGCCTGGCATGGGAAATGGGCTGGCAACCGTTGCGCCGCAGCATGGGTGCTCGGGTATGGAATGTAGATATATCAAGCAGTTTGGATGGTTTGGACGACTTTGTTCGAGGCGGCAGACGATAGATCAGGGGTGTGAAAAGGCAGGGCGGTGTGTGGGGCGGCTAGCAAGGAAACCTGCTTGTAGACTGGCGATATTGATGGCCACATTAATACCAGTTGCGCCGCAGGCCAAACGGCGAAGAGCATGCGAGCCAAGGCGCGCCGACGCAAGCAGTCGTACGGCAAGCAGACGCCGCGCAGGGGAGGGGTGTGAGCGGTATTGAAGGGCGCCGGAGCCGGCGCCCTTGCCGGGTCGGTTCAGCGCGCTGGTTTGATCGGGTGTTTAGGCGTCGGCAGCAGGCCCTGGCTCAGCAAGTGCCAGCCCAGCCACAGCAAAACCAGGATGCCGATCAGCGCCGCCGCGCCGACCAGGAGCCGCAGCGCAGGGCTGAGGCGATTTTTGGCGCTGAAGTCCTCCGCATCGGCGTTTTCCGCCGCGATGGTTTCCGGCGCCGCCAGCGCGGCGATGTCCAACTGGGCGGATTGAGCTTCCGCCGGCGGCGGAGTTGGCTCGATGGCGGCATGGGACACAGGCTCCAAACAGGCTTCAGCGGCTGGAACGGCGGCAGCTTGTGGCTGAATGTTCGCCTCTCCCAGCAGCGCCAGCCGGCGGGTCAGCGGTTCAAACGGCCGCCATGGCGGCATGGGTGGCAGCTTGGGGCGTTGCTCGCGGATGATGCGGCTTTCCAGCAGCACGAACACCGCGCCCAGCAACGGCACCACCAACTGCAGCGCCGGCGCCTGCGTGGCGACCCAGTCTCCCCACAGCGCATCGCTTACCGCCAAGCTGCCGGCCAGCCAGCCCAGCACCGCCGCGCCGGCGGGGATCAGCAGCGGGTAGTCGTCCATCAGCCGCGCCAGCAACAGGCTGCCGTACATCAGCAGGGGCACGCTGAGCATCAGGCC
>NZ_JAELTR010000097.1:0-8114 GCF_016428945.1 Chromobacterium sp. ASV23 | reverse complement strand
GTGCTGTCCGCTTCGTCGTCGCTGCGGAACCGTTTCGTTTCCGCTGTTTCGTTCGCTGCGTCAGCTGAGGAGGCGAACTATACGCCCGGGCCTCACCCTCGTCAACACCTTTTGCGAGAAAAAGTGAGATTTCCTCATCACAATCTTGCAAGCCACTGATTTGAAAGAAAACTGAAATGATGGGATTACAAGAACAGACAACGCCGCCTGGCGGCGGCGCTATTCAAGGCAGGCTTCAAGGCTGTGTTTGAGCGGTGGATTGGGCCGCAGCAGGCTTCAAATAAGGCAGAAAAGCGTCCACCACCTCCGGCGCGTCAGGCTTGGTCCTGGTATTGATGCTGATAACCTTGCTGGCGCCCGGCAGGATCAGATACTTGTGGAAATTCCACATCGGCGCGTCGTCGGTAGCGGCGATCAGCGCCTTGAAGAAGGGCTGGGCATCGCCGCCCCGGACATGCCCCTTGCCCGCCATCGGGAAGGTCACGCCATAGTTGGCCTGGCAGAACGCGCCGATCTCGCTCGGCTTGTCCAGTTCCTGATAAAAATCGTTGCTCGGGAAGCCGATGACCATCAGGCCGCGCGGCCCGTATTGCTTATATAACGACTCCAGCTGGGTGAACTGCGGGGTGAAACCGCAGTGGCTGGCCGTATTGACCACCAGCACCGGCCGGTCCGCATACTGGCAGAGATTGATTTCGCCGCCCATCAGACCGGGCACCGTGTAATTGAGCAGAGACGGGCAACTGGCCAGCGCCGCTTGCCCCCACAACAGCAATAGCACACTCCAACGCTTCATGATGCCTCCCAGCCGAACGCGCTTCAGCTTCGGCGCAATACCACATAATAAGAATAGGGCAATGCGCCCTCGCCTGCCCTATCGTCTCACATTAAATCCACCATCTGCCGCTACCCTGTCATTCTTGCTGGCTGGCGATATCCGCCCTCACTTTGTCCATATCCAGCTCGCGCAATCCCTGAATCAACTGCTCGAACTGGGCGCCCATCATCGCGCCGGCCTGGTTGAACACCATGATGCCATCCTTGATGGCGATCAGCGTCGGAATGGAACGGATATTGAAATGGCTGGCCAAGTCGCGCTCGTCTTCGGTATTGATCTTGCCGAACACGATGTCGGCGTGCTTCTCCGACGCCGCCTCGAATACCGGGCCGAACATCTTGCAGGGACCGCACCATGGCGCCCAGAAGTCGAGGATGACCAACCCTTCTTCCTTCATATTGGCGTTGAAATTGTCGGCGGTGAGGTTGATATAAGACATGGCTGCTCTCTTTCGCTATCGGGTGGCCCGCCTGCGGCGGACCGTCTTGAGATCAACATATGAGCGCGGCAAGCCCATTGCAAGCCATCGCCCTGGTTGAATTTTTCTATTCCCTCGATAGCCCCGACGCTGTCAGCCGATGAACGGCAACGCCAGATACAGCTTGATCACGATGGCGTTGACGATATCGATGAAGAAGGCCCCCACCATCGGCACCACCAGAAAGGCCAGATGCGACGGACCGAAGCGCTCGGTCACCGCCTGCATATTGGCGATGGCGGTGGGCGTGGCGCCCAGGCCAAAGCCGCAATGGCCGGCCGCCAAGACAGCCGCGTCGTAGTTGCGCCCCATCACGCGGAAGGTGACGAACACGGCGTACAGCGCCATCGCCAGCGTCTGCAGCAGCAACAGGGCGAAGATAGGCAGCGCCAGCGCCGCCAGGTCCCACAGCCGCAGCGACATCAAGGCCAGCGCCAGGAACAGCGACAGGCTGACATTGCCCAGCACCGACACCTCGCGCTCGAAGATCTTGTACCACCCGAGCGCCGCCAGGCCGTTGCTGATCAGCACGCCGACGAACAGCACGCAGACGAAAGTGGGCAGTTCGAACGCCGTTCCCTTCAATAGCGAGCCGATGAAGGTGCCGCCCAGCAGGCAGACGGCGATCAGCGCCAGCGTCTCGATGAAGGAATGCGGCGTGATCAGCCGCTGCGCATCCGGCTGCTCGAAGCCCTGCGGCGGCTGGTCGCTATTGTGTTCCGCGCCCGGCGTCTTGACCCGTTTGACCAGGAAGCGCGCCACCGGCCCGCCGATCAGGCCGCCCAGCACCAGGCCGAAAGTGGCGCAGGCCATCGCCAGCTCGGCGGCGGAGGCCAGGCCATAGGTGTCGCTGAAGGTGCCGCTCCATGCCGCGCCGGTGCCATGGCCGCCGGACAGCGTGATCGAACCGGCCAACAATCCCATCAGCGGGTCCAGGCCCAGCGCGCTGGCCACAGCCACGCCCAGGGTGTTCTGCACCAGCAACAGGCCGACCACCACGCCGAGGAAGATGCCTACCGTCTTGCCGCCCTGCTTCAGGCTGGCCAGATTGGCGTTCAGGCCGATGGCGGCGAAAAAGGCCAGCATCAGCGGCGTTTGCAGCGAGGTGTCGAAACGGACCTCTATGCCGGAAAACTGGCGCAAGGCCAGCAGGCAGGCGGCGACGACCAGGCCGCCGGCGACGGGTTCGGGAATGTTATACGTGCGCAGCACGCCGGTATGGGCGACCAGTTTGCGCCCTAGCAGCAGGACGAGAGAGGCAGCCACCAGGGTGCCGTAGAAATCAAGCTGGATCATCGTTTCTCCTGTTGTCGTTTTGAGCGAAAGCGCGCACGCGCCGCGACACAGACAGACCGATGATTGAGAGGAAGGCATGGCGCATTCCGCATCTTGCCGCGCGCGGCAAGGCGACACACAGGCCGCCGGCTGGCTAGTCGGCGGCTCCATGCGGAAACGCGCTGTGCTATTCGAGTGGAGGGCGCAGGAGAAAGTTCGCGTAAAAACGTTTTACAATCAGCGCGATGCGCCAATCAAGCGCGGCTGATGCGCCAGCACTGGTGAATCTTGCGATTGCGGAAGTCTTCCGGCACCGATTGCGCGCTGATGTCGCGGATCTGATAATCGTCGCTCAGCCGCTCGTCCAACTGGAAAGTGCGCAGATTATTGGAGAAATACAGCCAGCCGCCCGGCGCCAACAGCGCCATCGCGTAGTCGATCAGCCAGACGTGGTCGCGTTGCACGTCCAGGATGTCGCGCATCTTCTTGGAGTTGGAGAAAGTGGGCGGGTCCATCACGATCAGATCGAACTGCTTGCCCTCGTCCACCGCCTGCTCCAGATACTGGAACACATCGGCGCGGACCAACTGGTGCTTGTCCAGGTCCAGGCCGTTCAGCTCGAAATTGCGGCGCGACCAATCCTGGTAGGTATTGGACATGTCGATGGTTTCCGAACTGACCGCGCCGCCGGCGCCGGCATAGACGGTGAAACTGCCGGTGTAGGCGAACAGATTCAGGAAACGTTTGCCGGCGGCTTCTTCGCGCACCCGCTTGCGGGTATTGCGGTGGTCCAGAAACAAACCCGTGTCCAGATAGCGGTCCAGATTGACGATGAAGCGCTGGCCGAACTCTTCGACCACAAAATCGTCTCCCTCGCGCCCCACTTTCTCGTACTGGCTGACCCCCTTCTGCCGACGGCGATTCTTCAGCGTCACCGCGATGGCCGGGATGCCGGTCACCTGCTCGATGGCCGCGGCCACCGCATCGATCCAGGCGCGATACTCGTCGTCGCCCATTTCCCAGCCGGTGTCGTATTCCTGCAGATGCACCTTGCCGCCGTAGATGTCAACGGCGAACGGAAACTGCGGCACGTCCTTATCGTAGACCCGCCAGGCATCCAGCCCCTGACGGCGCGCCCATTTGGCGTAATGCTTGTAGTTCTTGGCCAGACGGTTGGCGAAGGCGCGGACATCCTGCATGAAAAATCCTCGAAGCGGCAAAGCAAAGCGCCAGCCGAGGGCTGGCGCGACATTCGGTTCAGGCCTGCATTATAAGGCCTATTGCGGGGAATACATCTCCAGCATCTTGCGGTACACCGGCTCCGGCAGGTACTGGCGAATCACGCCCTCCCAGCCGCGCGGCCCGATCAGACCCTTGACCATGGTCGACGACACCTCGGCGTACTCGCGCGGCGGCAGCAGGAACAGCGTGGTGATGTCCGGATGCAGGTCGGAGTTGATATAGCGCATGGTGCGCTCGTATTCGTAGTCGCTGGCGGTGCGGATGCCCCGGACGATGTAGTTGGCGCCGACGCTTTGCGCGTAATTCACCAGAAACTGATTTTCGAAGACCTCGACTCTCAGCTTGCTGAATCCGGCAGTCACCTCGCGCAGCAGCGCAACCCGCTGTTCTGCGCTGAAAGTGCAATGCTTGTCGGGATTGACGCCAACGGCGACGATCAGCTCGTCAAACAATTCCACCGCCTCTCGTATCATCCACAAGTGGCCATTGGTCACCGGGTCAAAGCTGCCGGCATAGACGGCTCGTTTCAATTGACGTTTTCCTCGGGCTTTGAGTGCGTGTTCCATGGCGAATGTATCTCGCGAAGGCGGGGTGGTAAAGGAATTTTTGTGCGACGCGGCAAAAAACTGCCGCGCCGGGAGGGACGTCAAGAAAAGATCATAATTGACAGTTGACCATCCAGCTGATGCCGAATTTATCACTAAAACAGCCAAAAAGCGCGTTCCAGAACGTTTTGCTCAGCGGCACCGTCACCTGGCCGCCTGCGCTCAGCGCGGCAAAAACCCTTTCCGCCGCAGCGGTGTCGCCATCCAGGTTGATCGACAGCGTGATCTGCTGGCCAGGCGCCATCTGCCGGTCGGTGTCCGAAATCATCAGCGCATTGGCGCCGAAGGTCAGCCTGGCGTGCATCACCCAGTTCGGATCGATGCCCCCCATCGACGGCACATCCTTGGGCGCGTCGGCGTAACGCATCAGCATGGCGATTTGACCGTCCAGCGCCTCGCGGTAGAAATTCAGCGCCTGCTCGGCCTGGCCGTTGAAGTGCAGATAGGGGTGAAGATGCATGATCCGCCTCCGTTGTGGGTGAGCTTTCAGTGTAGCCGCACATCCAGACGAAAAATGAAAAGCCCGCAACGGGGTCCGTTGCGGGCTGACAGGCGCGTTGGAACTCAGCCGTTGATCTCTTCCGCGCGGTGACAGGCCACCATGCGCTGATCCAGCTCGCGCAATTGCGGCACTTCCACCTTGCAGCGCTCCGCCGCGTGCGGGCAGCGCTTGTGAAACGCGCAGCCGGACGGCGGATTGAGCGGGCTGGGCAGCTCGCCTTCGATCTTGATCTTGATGCGGCGATCCTCCGGATGGATGGACGGCGTGGCCGACAACAGCGCCAGGGTGTACGGATGCAAGGGGCGCCCGTAGACGCGGGACTTGTCGCCCACTTCCACCGCGCGGCCCAGATACATCACCATCAAGTCGTTGGCCACGTGCTCCACCACCGCCAGGTTGTGCGAGATGAACACATAGGCGGTGTTGAACTCCTCCTGCAGATCCATGAACAGGTTCAACACCTGCGCCTGGATCGATACGTCCAGCGCCGAAGTCGGCTCATCCGCCACCACGATCTTGGGGTTCAGCATCATGGCGCGGGCGATGGCGATGCGCTGGCGTTGGCCGCCGGAGAACATGTGCGGGTAACGGAAGTAGTGCTCCGGACGCAGACCGACGCGCGTCATCATCGCGCGGACTTTTTCCTCGCGCGCCTTGGCCGACAGATCGGTATTGATCAACAGCGGCTCGGACAGCTGATCGCCTATCTTCTGGCGCGGATTCAGGGAGCCGTAAGGGTTCTGGAACACCATCTGCACCTTGCGGCGCATGGCTTTCAGTTCGGCGCTGCTGGCCTGGGCGGCATCCTGGCCGTCCAACAGCAGCGAGCCGGACGTCGGCTGCTCGATCAGCGTCAGCTGGCGCGCCAGCGTGCTCTTGCCACAGCCGGACTCGCCCACCACCGCCAGCGTGCGGCCGGCTTCCAGTTCAAACGAAACGCCAGCCAGCGCCTTCACCTGCGCCTTGGGCTTGAACATGCCCTGCGCCACATCGTAATAACGGGTCAGATCCCTTGCTTGCAAAACCTTAGCCATGCTGCTTCTCCTTGGCCGGCAACGGGTAGTGGCAACGCACCGCACCATGCGCATGGGCGGTCAGTCCGGGCCGCTGGCTGCGGCAATTGTCCTGCGCGTACGGGCAGCGCGGCGACAACAGGCAGCCGCTCGGACGGTCGTATTGCCCCGGCACGATGCCAGGCAGCGTGGACAGGCGGCGCGCGCCCTTGCTGTGCTCCGGAATGGACATCAGCAAGGCCTCGGTGTACGGGTGGGTCGGATGGCGGAAGATTTCCGGCACCGTGCCCATCTCCGCCACCTGGCCGGCGTACATCACAACCAGCCGCTGCGCCACCTCGGCCACCACGGCCAGATCGTGGGTGATCAGGATGAGGGCCATGTTCTGGCTCTTCTGCAAGGACACCAGCAGTTCCATGATCTGGGCCTGAATGGTGACGTCCAGCGCGGTGGTCGGCTCGTCGGCGATCAACAGCTTGGGATTGCAGGCGATGGCCATGGCGATGGCCACGCGCTGGCTCATGCCGCCGGACAGCTGGTGCGGGTACGCGTCCAGACGAGTGGCGGCGGCGGGAATCTCCACCAGCTGCATCAGCTCCAGCGCGCGCGCCTTCAGCGCCGCGCCGCGCAGGCCCTGATGCACTTTCAGCACTTCCATGATCTGGTAGCCGACGGTGTAGCTGGGGTTCAGCGCCGTCATCGGATCCTGGAAGATCATCGAGATATCCTTGCCGACGATCTTGCGGCGGCCGCGCGACGAGATGGTCAGCAGGTCCTTGCCGTCGAAGGACAATTCGTCGGCGACGATGCGGCCCTGCCCTTCCAGCAGGCCCATCATGGCCATCATGGTGACCGACTTGCCGGAGCCGGACTCGCCGACAATGCCGACGATCTCGCCCTGATCGACCGACAGCTCCAGCCCTTCCACCGCGCGGAACGGATTTTTTTCCGATCCGAACTCCACGGACAGATTCTTGATTTGCAACAGACTCATATTCTTATCCTCAGGCGGCGCGCTTCAGTTTCGGGTCCAGCGCGTCGCGCAGGCCGTCGCCCATCAGGTTGATCGCCAATACCGACAGCAGGATGGTCAGGCCGGGCAAGGTCACCACCCACCACGCGCTCTCGATGTAGTCGCGGGCCGAGGCCAGCATGGTGCCCCACTCGGCGGTCGGCGGCTGGACGCCCAGGCCCAGGAAGCCCAGCGCGGCGATTTCGAGGATGGCGGAGGAGAAACTCATGGTGGCGTGCACGATCAACGGCGCCATGCAGTTCGGCAGCACGGTCACGAACATCAAGCGGAACAGACCGGCGCCTGCCACGCGCGAAGCCACCACGTAGTCGCGGTTCAGCTCGGTCATGGCGGAGGCGCGCGTCAGACGCACATAGGCCGGCAGCGAGACCGTGGCGATGGCGATCATCGCATTGGTCAGGCCGGGCCCGAGGATGGCCATGATGGCCACCGCCAGCAGCAGCGACGGCAGGGCCATCATGATGTCCATCAGGCGCATGATGGACGCGCCCAGCACCTTGGGGAAGAAGGCGGCGAGCAAGCCCAGGATCACGCCCGGCACCAGCGCCATCACCACCGACATCAGGCCGATGAACAGCGACAGCCGCGCGCCGTAGATCAGGCGCGACAGGATGTCGCGGCCCAGCTCGTCGGTGCCGAACAGGAATTGCACGCTGCCGCCGGCCTCCCAGGACGGCGGCGTCAGCAGGTGGTCGCGATACTGCTCGATCGGGCTGTACGGCGCCAGCAGCGGCGCCAGCAGCGCACAGGTGACGATGAAGACCACGAAGACGAGGCCGGCGACCGCGCCCTTGTTGTGGGAAAAGCCCTGCCAGAACTCCTTCAGCGGAGACGGATAGGACAGCGCCAGGTCGGCCGGCTGAGCGGCCGCGGTTTGCTTGGTTTGGCTCATATTGCGTCCCTGCTTACTTGGCGTGACGGATGCGCGGATTGGCGATGCCGTACAGGATGTCGACGATGAAGTTGGTGACGATCACCAGCGTGGCCACCATCAGGATGCCGTTCTGCACCACCGGGTAGTCGCGGCGGCCGATGGCGTCGATCAGCCATTTGCCGATGCCGGGCCAGGAGAAGATGGTCTCGGTCAGCACCGCGCCGCCCATCAACGTGCCCACCTGCAGGCCGATC
>NZ_JAELTR010000096.1:0-8167 GCF_016428945.1 Chromobacterium sp. ASV23 | reverse complement strand
AAAATCGGGGGCAAAGACGACGGCCGCGCGGGAATGCCGCGCGGCGCGTCATCACTTGGCGGACAGCAGGTCGGCGATGGCGGCGTCGAGGCGCTTCAGGCCTTCGTCGATGTCGGCGTCGCTGATCACCAGCGACGGCGCCAGGCGCAGCACGCTGAGGCCGGCCACCAGAATCATCAGTTGCTGCTTCTCGGCGGCCTTGAGGAAATCGCGGGCGCGGCCGTTGTATTCATCAGTCAGCACGCAGCCGATCAGCAGGCCCTTGCCGCGCACCAGCTTGAACACCTTGTGCTTGGCGTTGATCGCTTGCAGACCCGCCACCAGACGCTGGTGACGCGCTTCCACGCCGGCCAGCAGCGCCGGATCGCTGATCAGCGACACCACCTTGTGCGCGACCGCGCAGGCCAGCGGATTGCCGCCGTAAGTCGAACCGTGGGTGCCGATGCCGAAGCTCTTGGCCACTTTTTCGGTGGTCAGCATGGCGCCGATGGGGAAGCCGCCGCCTATGCCCTTGGCCGAAGTCAGGATATCCGGGGTCACGCCGTATTGCTGGTAGGCATACAGTGCGCCGGTGCGGCCCATGCCGCTTTGCACTTCGTCAAAGATCAGCAGCGCGTTGTGCGCATCGCACAGCTCGCGCGCGGCCTTGAGAAACTCCGGATCGGCCGGCATCACGCCGCTTTCACCCTGGATGGGCTCGATCACCACCGCGCAGGTCTTGTCGGAGATGGCCGCCTTCAGCGATTCGATATTGTTGAATTCGATATGGCCGATGCCGCCCGGCACCGGGCCGAAACCCTCGGTGTACTTGGGCTGGCCGCCCACGCTGACGGTGAACAGGGTACGGCCGTGGAAGGAATTGAGACAGGACAGAATCTGGTTCTTGTCGGCGCCGAAGTGGTCATGCGCATACTTGCGCGCCAGCTTGAACGCGGCCTCGTTGGCCTCGGCGCCGGAGTTGCAGAAGAACACGCGCTCGGCGAAGGTCTTTTCCACCAGCAGGCTGGCCAGCTTCAGCGCCGGCTCGTTGGTGAACACATTGGACACATGCCACAGCTTGTTAGCCTGCTCGGTCAGGGCCGCCACCAGTTCCGGATGGCAATGGCCCAGCGAGTTGACGGCGATGCCGCCGGCCAGATCGACGAATTCACGGCCATCCTGGTCCCAGATGCGAGAGCCCAGCCCCTTGACCGGGATGAAACCGGCCGGGCCGTAATTGGGGACCATGACCTGATCGAAGTCCGCGCGGGTTACCGAATTGCTCATTGATGGTTTTCCTTCCTTGTTCTGTCGTGCGCCGGCGCTGGTTTCCGCCGGCTGTTTTTAGTTGCTCGATCGATTCTAAAGGATGGCGGCAAGAAGTCACTATCCTGTTTGCGACACCACCGTATAGAAAGGGACGCAAAACCATGAAATTTTGTCAAACAATAAACATCAAGCACTCGATCTCTCTTCCCCATGCGATGACGCGACAAGCCCGTCACGCCAGCCAAGGCCAAAACGTACATATCCATGGCATGAAATGCCTGTTTATCAAGCCAAAATCATTATCTGCCAAGCCAAACCAGACTTAGCGCCGCTCCCCCTGATCCAGCTTTGCGTCTCCTTGCCGCACGGCTGTCGCTGTCTGCCAAGATTTTGTTCATGCCGCTCAGCCCGACAACTGTCAAAAAAGCGGCATGTTCAGTCAACCATTGATAATGATTTTCGTTTATCTATGCTGGAACTGTCTGCTGCGCTGATAAACCCAGCGTCCCATACAGAACAGCCTCGCCTCGTCGCAATAATGAAAACGATACGCATTACTTAAAACATGGATGTTTAAAGGGAGATGTGACACTGTGAAACGAAGCCCTCCACCCCATCCGCGCCGGCTGCTGGCCTGCGCCATCGCAACGGGCCTGCTGCTGGCCGGCGCGGCCCATGCCGCGCAAACCGAAGCCAGCGACGTCAATCCGGCCGAGCTGCCGGAAGCCGACCAAACCATCAAAGCCCAGCCGGATTCGCAATGGACCGGCTGGTGGAACCGCTCCACCTTGCTGGGCGACATCGGCGGCTTGCGCTCCGCGCTGGGCCGCAATGGCGTCACCCTGGGCCTGACCGAAAGCAGCGAGTATCTGCGCAATGTCAGCGGCGGCCTGCAATATGGCGGCAAATACCAGGGCCTTGCCACGCTGACGCTGGGATTGGACACTCAGCGCGCCGGCTGGTGGAACGGCGGCAGCTTCAACGTCAGCGTGCTGGACATCCACGGCAAGCCCTTCAGCGCGCAATACGTCGGCAGCATCCAGAGCGCGAGCGGCATTGAGGCCGACCGCGCCACCCGGCTGTGGGAAGCCTGGTTCCAGCAACAGCTGAACGGCGATAGGCTGGACCTGAAGGTTGGCCAGCAGAGCCTGGATCAGGAGTTCATGGTGACGCAGTACGGCGGTACCTTCATGGGCACCATGTTCGGCTGGCCCGCGCTGCCGTCGGCAGACCTGCCGGCCGGCGGCCCGGCCTATCCGCTGTCCGGTCTGGGCGTGCGCCTGCGCGGCAAGATAGGCGACAATTTCACGCTGCTCGGCGGTGCCTTTGCCGGCGATCCGACCCGCGACGTTTCGCAGAACCCTTCCGACCCGCAACAACTGAACAAATACGGCACGACGTTCAGCCGCCACGGCGGCACGCTGTTCATCGGCGAGCTGCAGTACGGCCGCAACCTGCCATCCAACGGCGCGCTGGAAACGCCGCATGCCGGCAACGGCATCGGCAGCCTGCCCGGCACGTACAAGATCGGCTTCTGGTATCTGAACCAGAAAACCGCCGACACCCGCTGGGACGTCAACGGCCAAGCACTGGCCGTCACTCAAGGCAACCCGCAGATGCACAACGGCAACTACAGCATCTATGCGGTGGCAGACCAGACGATCTGGCGCCCGGCCGAAGACAGCACGCAGACGCTGAACGTATTCGCCCGCGCCATGGGCGCGCCCGGCGACCGCAACCAGATCAGCTTCTCCGCCAATGCCGGCCTGACATTGACCGCTCCGTTCGCCGGCCGCGACAACGACGTCGCCGGTCTCGCCTTCGGCTATGTCAAGGTGGGCAATCATCTGGCGGCTTACGACAGGGATACCGCGGCCAATAACAATAACTCGCTGTACCCGGTACGCAGCGACGAGACGCAGATCGAAGCCAGCTACCAGTACCAGTTGACGCCATGGTGGCAATGGCAGGCCGACTTGCAGTACGTGCGCAACGTGGGAGCCGGCGTGCCCTTGCCAAGCGACGCGACACAAACCCAGCGCATTCCCAATAGCTGGGTCGTGGGCTTGAAAACCACCCTCACCTTCTGAACAAGAGCCGAATCGGAGGCGAGATGCAGACTATGCTGATAACAATTCACGTTAGCGTTCGCAATTGCCTCCCATGGAGACCACAACGATGAAAGCGAACTTCACGCAACGCCGCCTGGCGGCCGCCCTCGCCGCCCTGCTGGCCCTGGCCGGCAGCGCCCACGCAGCCGACGTCTTCCTCGCCGGCATCAAGAAGCATACGGTGCTGGTCAACACGGTGCCGGACAACGGCGACCAGAACCCCTACGCCATCGCCGTTTCGCCGACCACCGCCGGCAAGTTGAAGACCGGCGACGTGCTGGTGGACAACTTCAACAACGCCGCCAACCTGCAGGGCATGGGCAGCACCATCGTCAACTATCATCCGGACAGCAAGCAGATGTCGCTGTTCGCGCAGATCCCGCGCACGCTGGAACAGTGTCCGGGCGGCGTGGGCCTGTCCACCGCGATGACGGTGCTGAAGAGCGGCTGGGTCATCGTCGGCAGCACGCCCAGCAATGACGGCACCACCGATACCAAGGGCGCCGGCTGCCTGATGGTGCTGGACAGCGAAGGCAGGCTGGCCGACGTGTGGTCCGGCCCGGACATCAACGACCCGTGGGGCAATATGGCGGTGATAGACAACGGCGACAAAGTCACGCTGTTTGTCAGCAACGCCGGCTTCGGCGTCGGCAGCGCCAAGGGCGCGCCGCCGGTGGTCAACCTTGCCACCGTGCTGCGGTTGGAGCTGGAGATTCCGGCCGGCAAGCCGCCCAAGATCGTCAGCCGCACCGTGGTGGCCAGCGGCTTCGGCGAGCAGGCCGACAAGGGCGTGTTCCTGATCGGCCCCACCGGCCTGGTTTACGGCAAGGATGACAAACTCTACGTGTCCGACGCCCTGGGCAATCGCATCAGCGAGATTTGGGACGCCACCACCCGCACCACCAGCGCCGGCATCGGCCGCACTCTGACCCATGACGGCCTGCTGCTGCGCCCGCTGGCGCTGACCGCCACGCCGCAGGGCCACCTGCTGGCCACCAACGGCTCCAACGGCAAGGTGGTGGAGATCGACCCGGCCACCGGCGAACAGCTGGCCGCCCGCTGGATAGACGCCAACAAGGCGCAAACGCCGCCCGGCAACGGCGACCTGTTCGGCATCGCCCTCACCCCGCAAGGCGACGGCTTCTACTACGTCACCGACGACAACAACAATCTGGTGCTGGCCAAATGAGCAATCGCAAGACACCCCCGCAACCGTCGCGCCGCGGCTTCCTGCTGGGCGGCGGCGCGCTGGCGCTGGCCGGCTGGCTGGGCGGCGCGCCCGGCGCGCTGGCCGCCGGTGCCGCCAAGACAGCCGCGGCGAAGCTGCCCAAGGACGTGGAGCCGTTTTATGGCCCCCACCAGGGCGGCATTCTCACCCCGCAACAGCAAAACAGCTATTTCGCGGCCTTCGACGTGGCCGACACCGCCAAGCGCGAAGACCTGATCGCCCTGTTGAAGGCCTGGACCGACGCGGCGGCCCGCCTCACCCATGGCCAACCGGCGCGTGCGCTGTCCGGCCAAAGTGACAAGGCGCCGCTCGATTCCGGCGAAGCCGTGGGCCTGTCCCCTGCCCGCCTGACACTGACCTTCGGTTTCGGCCCCGGCCTGTTCAGCAAGAACGGCGTGGACCGCTTCGGCCTGGCGGCGCGCCGGCCGGAAGCGCTGGTGGATCTGCCCAAGTTCAACGGCGACCAACTGGTGCCGGAGAGGAGCGGCGGCGACCTGTCGGTGCAAGCCTGCGCCGACGACCCGCAAGTGGCCTTCCACGCCGTGCGGCAACTGGCCGCGCTGGCCGACGGCATCGCCAGCGTGCGCTGGGCGCAGACCGGCTTCGCCAGCGGCGCGCCCGGCGGCGGCACCCCGCGCAATCTGATGGGCTTCAAAGACGGCACCAACAACCCGTCCACCAAGGACCCGGCGCTGATGAACCAGTTCATCTGGGTAGGCGACGAGGGCGGCTGGATGAAGGGAGGCAGCTATGTGGTGGTGCGCCGCATCCGCATCGCGCTGGAACACTGGGACAAGACCGAACTGGGCTTCCAGCAGGAAGTCGTCGGCCGCTACAAGGATAGCGGCGCGCCGCTGGGCCAGCGGCATGAGTTCGAGCCGATGAAGCTGAACGCGGTGGACAAGGACGGCAATCCGGTGATTCCGGAAACCGCCCACTCCCGCGTAGCCTCTGCGCAGGAGAACGACGGCGCGCGCATCCTGCGCCGGGCTTACTCCTACAACGACGGCGCCAACTTCACCGCCGAGCGCTGGCCGCCCTGGCACCAGGGCATCGAATACGATGCCGGCCTGTTCTTCATCGCTTACCAGCGCGATCCGCGCACTGGCTTCATCCGCATCAACAAGAAGCTGGCCAGCCTGGACATGATGAACCAGTACACCACCCACGTCGCCAGCGCCATCTTCGCCTGCCCGCCGGGCGCGCGCCCGGGCGGCTATATCGGCGAGGCGCTGTTCGCCGCGCTGTAACCCATTGGAAAAGAGGAAAAAGACAAGATGAAAACGAATACCCTGCTCGCCGCCCTGCTCGCCGGCGGCCTGCTGGCGGCCAGCCAGCTCTCCCTCGCCGCCAGTCTGGTGCTGTACAACGCCCAGCACCCGCAAACGGTCAAGCTGCTGACAGACGACTTCGAAAAGATGAGCGGCATCAGCGTGAAAGTCCGCTCCGGAGAAGGCCCGGAGCTGTCCGCCCAGTTGCTGGCGGAAGGCAAGGCCTCGCCGGCCGACGTCTACTTCGCGTCCAACTCGCCGGAGCTGATGCTGCTGGAAGGCAAGCAGATGCTGGCCAAGCTGCCGGCCGCCACCCTGTCGCCGATTCCGGCGCGCTACAGCTCGCCGCAGGGCGAGTGGGTGGGCGTGACGGCGCGCGAAAACGTGCTGGTCTTCAACAACAAGCTGGCGGCTGGCATGGCCATGCCGGCTTCGCTGATGGACCTGGCCAAGCCGCAATGGAAAGGCAAGCTGGCCATCGCCCCGTCCGACGGCGACTTCCTGCCGCTGGTCAGCGCCGTGCGCGCGCTGAAGGGCGATCAGGCCGCGCTGGCCTGGCTGAAGGGCCTGCGCGACAACGCCCAAACCTTTGACGACAACGAAGGCGTGGTGGCGGCGGTGAACCGCGGCGGCGTGGCCGTCGGCATCATCAACAACTACTACTGGACCCGCCTGCAGGTGGAACTGGGCAGCAAGGGCATGCACAGCCAGATGTACCACTTCCCGAATGCCGACGTCGGCGCGCTGATCAACGTGTCCGGCGCGGGCATCCTGAAGAGCGCGCACAATCCGGAGGCGGCGCAGAAGTTCCTGGCCTATCTGGTGAGCCCGCGCGCCCAGCAGCTGATCGCCAAGAGCAACATCACCTTCGAGTACCCGCTGCTGCCCAGCGTGGCCCCGGCCCCGCAGCTGAAGCCCTTCAGCCAGCTGAACCCGCCGCCGCTGGACATGCAGAAGCTGGGCGACGACAGCCAGTCGGCCAAGCTGCTGCGCCAGGCAGGGCTGCTGTAAATGAGCATCGCCGCCTCAAGCCTGGCCGCCGGCGGCGGCCGGCGGCCGCTCGGCCTCACCGCCTGCGCCGCGCTGGTGGCGCTGCTGGTGCTGCTGCCGCTCGGTTTCACGCTGTGGCAGGCGGCCAGTGTCGGCGGCGGCGACGCCGCCGAGCTGCTGTTCCGCCCCATCGTCGCCCGGCTGGCCGGCAATACCGCGCTGATCGTGCTGGCCAGCACCTGCAGCTGCGCCATCGCCGGCACGGCCTCGGCCTGGCTGGTGGAGCGCACCCAGCTGCCCGGCCACAAGCTGTGGGCGCTGCTGTGCGTGGCCCCGCTGGCCATCCCGCCGTTCATCACCAGCTTCGCCTGGGTGTCGCTGAGTCCCGATCTGCAAGGCTTCTGGGGTGCATGGCTGGTGCTGACCACCGCCTACACGCCGCTGGTCTATCTGCCGGTGTCGGCGGTGCTGCGCAATATGGACCCGGCGCTGGAAGAAACCGCCCGTTCGCTGGGCCTGTCGCCATGGGCCTGCTTCCGCCGCGTGACCCTGCCGCAACTGAAGCCTGCCCTGTTGGGCGGTATGCTGCTGGTGGCGCTGTCCACCCTGTCCGAGTTCGGCGCCTTCATGCTGCTGCACTTCCATACATTCACCACCGAGATATACGCCGAATACCGCGCCAGCTTCGACAGCGCCGGCGCCTCTCTGCTGGCCAGCGTGCTGATGGCGGCGGGCATGCTGATCCTGCTGGCCGAACTGCGCGTGCGCGGCCACGGCCGTTACCAGCGGCTGGACCGCGGCGCGCGCCGCGCCGCCAACCGGCTGGAACTGGGCTGGAAACGCTGGCCGGCGTTGCTGTGGCTGGCGCTGCAAGGGGCCGTCACCCTGCTCGCGCCCATCGCCACCATCGCGTACTGGACGCTGCAGCCCGGCGCGGACGCGGTGACGCCGGCCGAGGTCTCGCCGCAGCTGCTGTTGTCGGCCACCGCCACCTCGCTGGGCCTGGGCCTGTCCGCCGCCGCGCTGACCACCGTGCTGGCGCTGCCGCTGGGTTATCTGCTGGCGCGCCATCCGGGCCGGCTGGCCCATCTTTTGGAGCGCGTGGTGTATCTGGCACAGGGCGTGCCCGGCATCGTCATCGCGCTGGCGCTGGTCAACCTGGCCATCCAGTGGCTGAAGCCGCTGTACCAGAGCGCAGCCATGCTGGCGCTGGCCTATGCCATCATGTTCCTGCCGCTGGCTCTGGTCAGCGTGCGCAGCGCCTTGATGCAGGCGGAAAGCAAGCTGGAGGAACTGGCGCGCTCGCTGGGACTCAACTG
>NZ_JAELTR010000095.1:0-8463 GCF_016428945.1 Chromobacterium sp. ASV23 | reverse complement strand
GAATTATGCTGAGACAGCATTCGTTAAAGTTGGACAGGTGCTGGCTTTCTTGTATGTTGCGGGAACATTTCTTCCGTACAAATATGCGATTCCATTGATTGACGAGTGTTTTAAACTATTTGGTTACGCGCCTGTTGTCTGCTTTTGTATTTATTACTGCTATGTCAATGCGACAGGACGTTTTTCCAGACTCCTCTCGGCTGGTTGGTGTGTGAAGTTAGGTGAGCGCAGTTATTCTATTTATATTTGGCATATTTATTTTTATACCTTTGTTCTGATGCTGCCAGGGACGCGTTTTCTACATGTTGTCATGGCGTGGGCGGGTATTTACATATTTTCAGCGATTTCTTATGAATGGTTGGAGAAGCCACTCAGGTTGCGTATGCGCAAGTTGCTATCTTGGGCTTAATTCTAATCTTCAGTATGCGTGTCATTCGAGGTGGCCTATGATATTTGGCAGTCAAAATAGTGTATTCATCATTGCCGAAGCCGGCGTCAATCATAACGGTGACCGTGAAATGGCATTCAGGCTTGTCGATGCTGCAGTTTCCGCCGGAGCTGATGCCGTAAAGTTCCAAACGTTTAAGACTGAGAAGCTCGTTTCTCGGGCTGCTCCGAAGGCCGCGTATCAGTCAAAGCAAACCGGAGCGGAAAGCAGCCAGTATGAGATGCTCAAACAGCTGGAGCTTTCGCATGATCTGCATCATGAGCTGAGATCCTATTGTATTGAGCGAGGAATTCAGTTTCTTTCCACAGCTTTTGACGAAGGCAGTCTGGACTTCCTTTGTGAAATGGATATGCCATTTTTCAAAGTACCTTCTGGGGAGTTGACCAATCTTCCGTTACTGTGGAAGTTTGCACATACTGGCAAACCATTGGTGGTTTCCACCGGTATGGCGACGCTTTCAGAGGTAGAGGCGGCGCTGGCTACGATTTGTCATGCGGTAAACCATGAAACCGAACCGACGTCCTTGAGTGACGTCTGGCGCGCCTGGTCCACTCAAGAGGCAAGAGTCAGGCTGAGCGAACGCGTAGTTTTGCTTCACTGCACTTCTCAGTACCCTACGCCGATGCATGAGGTGAACCTTCGTTCAATGAAGACGCTGGGCGAGGCATTTGGCTTGCGTATCGGTTATTCTGACCATACTGCAGGGACGTTGATTCCGACGGCCGCTGTAGCGCTTGGGGCGGTGGTGATCGAAAAACATTTCACGCTGGATCGCGCCTTGCCCGGACCTGATCATGCAGCCTCACTTGAGCCCGAAGAGCTAGCTGAGATGGTGGCTTCTATCCGCAGCCTTGAGGTAGCGCTGGGCAGCGCGGTGAAGGCACCGAACGACAGTGAATGGGATACGCGGTTAGCCGTCAGGAAGCAGGTTGTCGCTGCAAAGCCCATTAAGATTGGCCAGCCTATAGAGCGTGATGATTTGACTACTGCTCGCACCGGAGCTGGTTTGGGTGCGGAGCAGCTCTGGGACCTTGTGGGTACCACCGCAAAGCAGGATTTGAATGTCGGTGACAATCTGTAATGATGTCGACGCAAAATGATTTTGACTGGATTGATTGATATGCAGAAACAAGTTTGTATTCAGGGCCTAGGTTTTGTCGGTGCGGCCATGGCAGTGGCCTGTGCCCAGGCCGGCAAGCGTCAGGGAGGGAAGCCCTTATATCAGGTCATCGGCTTGGATTTGGATAGCCCTGTGGGTAGAGAGCGCATCCGCAAGCTGAACGAAGGTGTCTTTCCCTTCGGGACCACCGACAATGATCTTATTCGTCTCACCGCGGACTCGCACGCCGCCGGCAATCTGCGTGCTACGTCCGGTATAGAGCCGTTGCGTACCGCTGACGTGGTGGTGGTGGATGTACATTTCGACATTGGCGATCTGGCCGGCGATGGCCATCTCAAAACCGGCCCGTTCCTCGAAGCTATCAAAACACTGGGCCGCAATATTCCGCAAGGTTGTCTGGTGATTGTAGAAACCACCGTACCGCCAGGTACCTGCCGCAATATAGTTAAGCCAGCCTTGGCTGAATGTGCGCTAGAGCGTGGTTTGCCGGAAGATGCTTTTTTGCTGGCGCATGCATACGAGCGCGTGATGCCCGGCGACCAGTATTTGGCTTCCATTACAGATTACTGGCGGGTTTTCGCAGGAGATACGCCAGCCGCCGCGGATGCCTGCGAGGCCTTCATGTCCACGGTGGTGAACGTGGCCGAATATCCTCTTACTCGTCTTTCCAACACGACAGCATCGGAAACTTCCAAAGTGTTGGAAAACAGCTACCGCGCACTTACTATCGCCTTCATGGATGAATGGGGTAAATTTGCCGAGAAGGCTGGTGTGGATATGTTCGAGGTAGTTGGTGCGATTCGCAAGCGCCCCACCCATAGCAATATGCGTCAACCGGGTTTTGGCGTTGGTGGATACTGTTTAACAAAAGATCCTCTGTTTGCAGATTTGGCGGCTAAGGACATCCTCGGCCTGGACGGTGTCGAGTTCCCATTGTCGCGGATGGCGGTCCGGATTAATCAGGCCATGCCTTTGCACCCAGTGGATAAGTTGCGTTCCCGTCTTGGTGGCCTAAAAGACGCGCGCGTGCTGCTGGCCGGCGTATCGTACCGTCAGGATGTGGCGGACACTCGTTATTCGCCTTCGCAGACGTTTTACGAAATTGCGGTGAAGGAGGGGGCGGTAGTGATTTGCGCCGATCCGTTGCTGTCCTATTGGGATGATCTGCAGATCTCGGTCGATGACTCGTTGACGGCTTGTCCGGATGTGGATGCAGTGGTGTTCGCGGTGCCGCACAAGGAATACATGAAACTGGATCCGAGCGCGTGGCTTGGCGGCCGTACCCCTTATATTCTGGACAGCAACAATTGCTTAAGCGCAGCACAGCGTGAGGCCTTTGCGCGCGCAGGCTGCGTGGTCGAGTCTGTTGGCCGCGGCGCATGAGCCAGGTTGCCTTTATCAAAATTTTGAAATTATTCAGGAGTTGATGTGAAAGTACTTATTACTGGCGGTGTAGGTTTTGTTGGCGGCCATCTGGCCCGTTCCCTGGCTTCCGAAGGGCATGATGTTACCTTGCTCGACAACTTCAAGCGCGGTGTGCACGATCCTTTCATCGAGTCTTGCATCAATGAACTTGGTGTCAAGGTGCTGAAGGCGGACCTGCTAGAAGAGTCGACTCTGCAGGATTTGCCGACCGATTTTACCCATGTCTACCATCTGGCGGCCATCATCGGCGTGACTCATGTATTGCAGCGTCCTTACGAAGTGCTGGCTGACAATACCAAGATGACTGACAACGTTATCGGTCTGTGTCGCCGTCAAGAGAAGCTGCAGCGTCTGCTGTTCAGCTCCACTTCCGAAGTCTACGCAGGCAGCCTGATCCACATGGACATGCCGATCCCGACACCGGAAACCACCCCGATTGCCCTGACCGGACTTGACCAGCCCCGCACCAGCTACATGCTCTCCAAGCTGTACGGTGAAGCCATGTGCAACATGAGCGGCCTGCCGGTTACCAATGTCCGCTTGCATAATGTCTATGGCCCGCGCATGGGGATGTCTCATGTGATTCCCGAATTGCTGTTCAAGGCTTGGAAGTCGCAAGATGGCGATACGCTGGATGTATTCAGCGTTGACCACTGTCGTACCTTCTGCTTTGTCAGCGATGCGGTGCGCATGATTCGCGCGCTGGCCGAGTCTGACAGCGCTCTGGGACAAACTGTCAACATTGGTAATGAATCACCGGAGATTTCCATCGGAGAGTTGGCCGAAGTGGTTGTATCCACCGTGGGTCGCAAGCTCAATCTGGTACCGCAACCTGCGACGCCAGGTTCTCCGTCCCGCCGCTGCCCCAAGACCGGGCTGTTGAAAGACCTGACCGGTGTTAGCGGGATGGTATCCTTGCAGGAGGGCGTGCGTCAGACCTTTGACTGGTATCTTGCCAATGTCTTCCAAGGAGGGGTGAGCGCAAAATGATTCCTTTGGCGATTCCGAACCTGGCCGGCAATGAGCGGGCCTACCTCAATGAGTGCATCGACTCCACTTTTGTCTCGACAGTAGGTCCCTTCGTCAACCGGTTTGAACAGATGGTGGGTGAGGCTGCCGGCTACACATATACCGTCGCCACTTCCGCCGGCACTACCGGACTTCATGCCGCGCTGATCGCCGTGGGCGTTGAGCCTGGCGATCTGGTGATCATTCCCGGCCTCAGCTTCATTGCTACGGCAAACGCGGTTGCACACGCGCATGCCCAGCCGTGGATGCTGGATATTGATAGCGAAAGCTGGACGTTGGATCCGCGGCAGTTGGAGAAAGCTTTGCGCGAAGAAACCGCGCGCGATGAGCGCGGCGCGCTTCGTCACAAGGCAACGGGCCAGCGCGTCGCGGCCGTTGTGCCGGTGTATACGCTGGGCATGCCGGCCGACATGGATCCCATCGTCGCGCTCGCGCGCGAATTTCGCTTGCCGGTGGTTGCCGATGGCGCGGCCGCGCTGGGAGCGCGCTACAAGGGGCGCAGCCTTGGCGACCTGGGCGCAGATCTCACCATGTTCTCATTCAATGGCAACAAGACAGTCACCGCCGGCGGCGGCGGTGCTGTCAGTGGCAATGACGAGGCTCTCGTCAAGCGGGTGCGCCACCTGACCACGACCGCCCGCGTCGGCGCCGATTACGATCACGACATGGTCGGCTTCAACTACCGGATGACGAATCTCCAGGCTGCAGTCGGTTGCGCCCAGATGGAGTTGCTGCCACGCTTTGTTGCTCGCAAGCGCGAAATCAGCGCTTTCTACGACAAGAGTTTTGCCTCTTTGTCTGGCGTCTTGCCCTTCCCCCTGCCTGATTTTGCAGAAAGCGCCTGCTGGTTTGCCGGCTTTGTGCTCAAAGAGGGTGATTCCGCGGCGCTGCGAGCCCGCTTGCGCGAGAAGGGCATCGATGCGCGCCCCTTCTGGAAGCCGCTGCATTTCCAGGCCCCCTTCGCAGCTTGCCCGCGCGGCGACCTGTCGGTCAGCGAGAGCGTCTGGCAGCGTATTGTGACTTTGCCGTGCTCCACTGGCATCAGTGATGAGGAGCTGGAGCAAGTGGCCGCCATCGTGATTGCGGAGGTAGGGCAGTGAATGATATCGCCCCTCGCAAGATTTGCTTTGTCACGGCTACCCGCGCCGATTACGGTCATTTGTATTGGGTGATGAAGGCGGTACAGGCAGATGCCGCATTGCGGTTGCAGGTGATCGTCACCGGGGCGCATTTGTGCGAGCAGTGGGGCCGGACGGAGCAGGTCGTCATGCGGGATGGCTTCCCGATTGACGCGCGCATCGAAATGCAGATGGCGGGGGATTCAGGGGTTGGTGTCAGCAAGTCCACCGCCTTGGCCACGATGGGGTTTGCCGAAGCTTATGAGCGTTTGTCGCCAGACCTAATCGTGTTGCTGGGGGATCGCTATGAGGAGCTTGCTGCAGCGCAGGCTGCCTTATTCATGCGCGTGCCTGTAGCGCACATTCATGGCGGAGAGACCAGTGAAGGCGCGATGGATGAATCCATTCGCCATGCGGTTACGAAGATGTCGCACGTGCACTTTGCTGCCGCAGAGGCCTACCGGCGGCGCATCCTGCAGATGGGGGAGAATCCGGCAATGGTATTCAATTTCGGCGCGCCGGGACTGGACCACTTGCAGCAGACGCCGATGATGTCTCTTCCCGAACTGGAGCAGGATCTTGGCTTGGCTTTGGCGGGGAGACCGGTATTTCTCGTCACCTACCACCCCGCTACGCTAGGCGATATTGAGCCTGGAGCGGCAACTGACGAACTGATGTCGGCGCTTGACGCGTATCCCGAGGCCTCGGTGATTTTCACAGGCGTCAATGCGGATGCGGGCAATGCGGCCATCAGCTCACGGATTCAGGCCTACGCGGCGCGTTACCAAGATCGGGTGCGCTTTTTCAATTCGTTGGGACAACGACGTTATCTCAGCCTCATGCAGTGTGCCGACGTGGTGATCGGCAACTCCTCCAGCGGGCTGATCGAAGCGCCGGCAGTGCGGGTGCCTACGGTCAATATCGGCGATAGGCAAAGGGGCAGGTTGAAAGCCTTATCCGTTATCGATTGTCTTGAGAACGCCGGTGATATCAGATGCGCCATTGATCTTGCCCTGTCAGAATCGTTTCTGGCGGCGCTGCCGCAGGATGTCTCGCTCTACGGCAAGGGTGATGCTGCCGCTAGGATTGCGCAAAAGCTGAAGACGGTTGAGCTGGATGGTGTTCTCGCCAAAAAATTCTATGACTACATGCCTTCAGGCAACTGAGTGCGAAGAGCGAATAATGAGCAAACCCATTTATGTACTGGGCGCGGGCGGCCATGCAAAGGTGATCATCGATGCTTTGCTGAGCCAGGGGCTGATGCCGTCAGGCGTTGTCGACCCTGCCGTGCAACCCGGCGACAAAGTCATAGGCATTGAGGTGATTGGCGGCGATGAGGTGTTGCAATCTTTTGCACCGGATTCCGTCTGGTTGGCCAACGGAGTTGGCGCCACGCCTAAGAGCCGGGTCAACGCCAAGCTGTTCGATATCTGGCGCGGCAAGGATTACCGCTTTATCAATGTGCGGCATGCCAGTGCTATTGTTTCGGCTCATGCCCAGGCGCATGAAGGGTCGCAAATCATGGCAGGCGCCGTTGTGCAGGCTGCCGCTGTGATCGGTGCCGGCGTGGTCGTCAATACTGGAGCCAGAATCGATCACGACTGCGTTATCGGCCAGCACTGCTTCATCGCGCCATCTGTCACGATGTGCGGCGGCGTGCAGGTGGGCGAGCGCACGTTCATCGGCGCAGGCGCCGTGCTGTTGCCCGGGGTCCGTGTCGGCAGTAATGCGCTCATTGCTGCGAATGCGGTCGTGGACGCGGATGTTGCTGACGGTGGTTGCGTGCTGCGCGCCTGACTGGCTCTAGTGAAGCCAAATCATTTGAAGAGTTCATCATGAATGTATCTGATGTAGTGATCCGTTTTCTGGAGAAAATCGGTACCCGGCATGTTTTCCTGCTGTCGGGCGGGGGCATCATGTATCTGCTGGATGCGCTGGGGAAAAGCGAGAAAGTCGATTATGTGTGCAACTATCACGAACAAGCCTGCGCTATTGCCGCAGACGGTTATGCGCGCATGTCCGGCTTCGGCGTTTGTTTCGCCACTTTCGGACCTGGCGCGGTAAACGCCTTGTCCGGTGTCGTGGGGGCTTGGTATGACTCTGTGCCGATGCTGGTTGTCTCCGGTCAGGTACGTTCCAATCTGGTGGCGGACTACGACAAGGTAAGACAAGTGGGACCGCAGGAAGGTAACGTGCTGGAAATGGTGAAGCCGGTGACGAAATATGCCATTTCACTTCGCGATCCGTCCATGATTCAGTACGAACTGGAGAAGGCTTACCACATCGCCAAGAATGGCCGCCCGGGTCCGGTATGGATCGAACTGCCGCTGGACATGCAGTCCGCCGAGGTTGACCTGGATACGCTCCCCCACTGGCACCCGGAGGCACCAGATGAAGAAGCCTGGCGTGCCGAGCTGGACAATGTGGTGAAGTCTCTTGAAACCGCTGCAAGGCCCGTGTTGATTCTGGGTAATGGTGTGCGCCTCTCTGGTATGTATGAGCCAGTGCGACAACTGGTTGAGCGGCTGCAGATTCCAGTGTTGACGCCATATACGGGCAAGGATTTGCTGGAGTCGGACAATCCATGCGCCTTCGGCACCTTTGGCACCGCCGGCCAGCGGCATGCCAACCTGATTATGCAGAATGCAGACCTGATTTTGGGGCTAGGGGTGGGTTTCTGCGTGGCTAAGACTGGTTTTGAAACCTCCAAGTTTGCGGTAGGGGCCAAGAAGATTTTTGTCGATATTGATCCGGGGCAACTGCAAGCTCACCCCTTGAAAGCTGACCTACCGTTGCTGGCGGATTTGCGTGCCTTAGTGCCGGCGTTGCTGGAAAAGCTGGCTACCTATCAGGCCCATAACGCTAAATGGCTGGAACTGTGTCGTTACTGGGAGGAAAAGTACCCGCTGGTGACGGAAGCGCAGCGAGCTGATTGCGGCTTCGTCAATTCTTACGTCTTCATGGAAGCCTTGTCCCGTTTGTCGGCACAGAATGATATCATCGTTACTGGCAATGGTCTTGACTGTGTCAGCTTCTATCAGGGTTACAAGATTAAGGCTGGCCAGCGCGCAGCCCTGAATGGTAATTGGGGGTCGATGGGCTGGGATCTGCCGACGGCTGTCGGCGCGCACTATGGCACGGGGCAGCGGGTACTGTGCATTGCTGGTGACGGCGGCGTGATGCTAAACAGCCAGGAGTTGCTCACCATTGGCGCCAACAAGCTGCCGATCCTGTCTCTTATACACATCTCCGAGCCCACGAGACTCAAAAGGGGGGGGGGGGGGGGGGGGGGGGGGGGGGGGGGGGGGGGGGGGGGGGGGGGG
>NZ_JAELTR010000094.1:0-8460 GCF_016428945.1 Chromobacterium sp. ASV23 | reverse complement strand
CCCCCCCCCCCCCCCCCCCCCCCCCCCCCCCCCCCCCCCCCCCCCCCCCCCCCCCCCCCCCCCCCCCCCCCCCCCCCCCCCCCCCCCCCCCCCCCCCCCCCCCCCCCCCCCCCCCCCCCCACCTTTTGAGTCTCGTGGGCTCGGAGATGTGTATAAGAGACAGGATTTTACATTTACTGCGACTTTTGCTTTCTTTCCAATGCCAAGTAAACCTAATTTGCTGTCGAAATATACAAATGTATATGGCCCGGAGTCATCCACCAACTCAGTAAAATTCCCTGTTTCAATGTCAAACTTTTCAACTGTTGTAAGCGTGGTTCTTCCAATGGCAAAGCGGCCGCCATTTTCATTAAAATATTCAACGTTTCCGATATGCCATACATTGTTTTCACGGAGTGCTATCGATGGGCGCTCAGCGAGTCCAGCCTCAAATATTTCTCTTGCAGAGAGATTGGGATGAAACAAGTCAACTTGTGATGGTTTAATGAATTTGGTTCTGTATAGGTGATATTCGAGAGTTGGCATTTCTGGATGTCCATTAATCTGGCATGTAGATATTGGCGGTGGTAGACGCTCTATATCCATTAAGAAGTAAGGAAGAAAGTTTTCAATTGAACAATAGATAAATGTGACTATGCGAAGATGTTTTTATTAGTAGCACTCTTGAGCAATAATTCCAATTGATGCTTATGGAATGGTACGCTTAGCAACCATTTATGACAACGCTGTTTGCTCGGGGTGCTAGGCCACCACTCGAGAAACCATTCCATTTTTTTACGTATGTAGCAAAAACCACTGCCAACGCTGCCAACACTGCCAACTCGTCTGTAAGTTGCTGATTGGTATGGGTTTAGTTGTTGGCAGTGGCGGCTAAAGCACTGCCAACTGGAGGGGGGAAACTGCCAACTGGGCGGGATGGGGTGGAGGAACTGCCAATTGACTGCCAACACTGCCAACTCACTGCCAACAGATAAAGCTATATAAATCAGTCTATTGGATAGGTGTTGGCAGAGTTGGCAGTGTTGGCAGTGGGTTTGGCCTCACGTGAGAAATTTTTCGCTTACTCTTCCGCTTCGCCGTCGTGCGGATGCAACTGCATGCGGTAGACCTGGCCCACGCCTTTGCCGCCATGCACGGTCCAGCCGGCGCGACCCTTTGGCCGTTGCAGCATCCCCGCCCGGTACAGCACTTCGCAGGCATGCCGCACTTCATAGCCGGCGATGACTTCGCCCTTGAACGCGCCCGGCGTCACCAGAAACACCGCTTCGCCGTCCAGCGTGTAGCGCTTGTAGCCCATCAGGTTTGGCACCAGCGGGTCGCTGTCATTCATCGGCAGCAGGACGAAGCGGGCGTACTGGCTAGCCTGCAGCACGGCGGCGGCCTGGTCGATCAAGCGCGCGTCGTCGCGGTCTTCGATGCCGAAAGCCTGCATCCAGCGTTGCCAGGTGGTTTCCACGCCTTGAATCGCCTGTTCCACCGTCCAGCCGGTCAGGCCGGCATGGCTGGCCATCTCGGCGGCCGCCGACAGGATGGCGAATTTGCGCGTCGCGCGTCTGACCGTAGGGGCGGCGCCCTCGGGTACGGCCGCTAGCATGCGCTGTTGCGAGCGCTCCACCCACTGCATCGCCGCCGCCCGGTTGTCCTGCAGCCAGGCGACGAAGGCGCGGCCGACCGTGCCGTAATGGCTGCGGGCATGCCGGGTCAACTCGTCGGCGAACACTTCGCCATTGCTGCGGCCGTGGATGTGGTCGAAAGCGCGATAGGGGCCGGTGTCGGCCGGGATGTCGAGCAAGCGGATTTCCTGGCCGCCGCGCGGCGTCTGGCCGCCTTCGGTCAGATACTGGCTCATCGCCACTTCGCCAGTCGAAATCATGGTCAGCTTCCACGAACGGGCGGCGCGGTTGCCGCCTTCTTTCGCGCCTTGCAGCTTGGACACGCCATTGAGCATGCTGTAGATGGCCGGGCCGATCTTGCGGGCGTCGCCGGAGCCGACTTCATCCAGGTAGATCATCATGTCGTTGCTGGCTTCGGCCTCATTGGTCAGGCCCAGGGCGGTGCCGGACCACGTGTGCAAGGTGCGCTGCGGGTCGCCCCACACGCTGGCGGCGGTATCGGCGCAGGTGCTCTTGCCAGACGAGGAATTGGTGTACAGGTGCAGGCCGATGCCATCCCGCGCCCTGCACAAGGCCAAGAGCGGGCCGGCCAGCGCGCAAGCGATGGTCGTCATCGCCAGCGGGTTGCCCAGCGCCAGCGCGCCGACGGTGCTTTGCCAATCGGCCAGGCTGCCGGCCGGGTGATAGGCGCTGGCGTCCTTGGGCCGGCCGTTGAAATGCATCTTGCGGTTGGGGCGGCCGATGATGTCGCCGTTCGGCAGCACAAACGCGCCGTGCTGCCAGCCCGACATATTGACGATGTCGTGCCACTCGGTGGAGCCTTCGCGCTGCAGCCAATGAGCCAGCCGCGCCTGGCCGCCGCGGTCGGTGGTCAGCGTCAGGCCGCCTTTGCGCAATAGCGCCCAGCCGGCGCGCTCGCCGATGTCGGCGCTGGGCAAGGCGGTGGTCATCACCTCGCCATTGCCCTGGCGCTGCCACTTGACGATGCGGTGATGGTTGCCGTCCGCATCGGTCCCGCAGCCCAACAGCTCCATCTTGTCGCTGAGCCATTCCGGCGGCTGCTCCAACAGCTCGCCGGTATCGCGGTCGCGTTTGACGGCGATGTAATGCACGCCGTCGCGGTTCACTTCATAACGCGGGCCGATGGCCAGCGCCGGGGCCTTCGCGGCCATCTTCAAAGCCTGCTTGTCAGCGCTGCCCATGGGATTCTCCTTGTTCGTTCAACACATCCAGCCAATCGCTATCCGGCCGCTCGGGTATCAGCAGATGGACTTGCCGGCCGTCGTCTTGCATCCGCCGCGCCAAGCGCCGGGCGGCGTTCTGGCCGGCTTGGTTGGCGTCGTTGTCGGCCATTACGAACAGCGCCGTCACTTCATCGGGCAACACCGCATGCGATAGCCCCCAGGCTGACAGCGCCGCCCAGCACGGCAGCCCGCTGCCCTCGCGCACCGCCAGCGCGGTTTCGATGCCTTCGGCCAGCGCCAGGCGGCCGTCTGCGGGCGGATAGAGCCGAACGGCTGCGCCGGACAGGTCGCCGGAGCGGCCCAAGGCCAGTTTCTTCGCCGGCAGCGCTTCGCCGCTGACGGGGTGGAGCAGCACGGCCTTGTGGCCGTCAAACGTCAGCCAGGTGCGATGCAAACCCACATTGATGCCTTGCGGCGACGTCACCAGCGCCAGCATCGCCGGGAAGTGGCCCAGCAGCTGCGGCCGGCCGTGCAAAGTGATCCAGTAGGCCAAAGCTGGGTGATAGCGCAGCGCGCGGGGGTAAGCGGTCAGGCTCAAGCCTCGGCGCAGCAGATAGCGGCCCACCGGGTCATCAGCCTTCACTGGCTGCGCCGCGCGCCACAGCTGCGCCAGGCGCTCGCGTTGGTCGCGTTGCGGATGCGTGGTCGCGGGTGCGGCAGCCACGCGCGCCGGCTCCCCCTTCGCCCCGTTCAAGACCTGGGCGACGGCCTGCGCCGCGTGGAAGAAGTCGCCGCCTAGCCAGTGCTGGGCCAACACGAAGCCGTCGCCGCCCTGGCTGTCCAGGGCGCGGCAGACGAAACGGCCGCTGCCCTTGTCGATCCACTCGAAACGGTCGCTGCCGCCGCAAGCCGGGCAAGGCTGATTGCGGCGCTGGGTAAAGACCTCGGCCGGAATGCCCAAGGCAATCAGGATGTCCGGCCAGCGGTCGCGGGCCTGCTGGCGCAATTGCGCGAGATCGAGCCTCATGGTTGGGCCTCCCATTGGATGACGCCAGACAAGCCGGGGGCGTCTCGCCCGGTACGCGGGAGAGGGTTTCTTGCGTTCATGGGATTGTCCTTAGAGCAGTTGGCCGATGTCGGCGCTGGCGTCGATGACTTGCTGCTGCAGCGGAGCGAGCAGCCCGGCCAGGCGCTGCGCCGGCAACGGTTGACCCTCGGCATGGTCCAGCAGCTCGACTAAGCCTTGCAGGCCGTCGCCGGTGCGCGCCAGGCGCGACACGCCGGCGCTGACGGTGTGTTCGATGCCACGGCACAAGCTGGCCAGCTGGCTCAAGGGTTCGCGCAAGGCGGCGTGTTCGGGCGAGTTGGCCAGCAATTGCAGCTGGGCCAATTGGTGATGGACGGCAGACAACGCCAGCGGGGCGAGAATAAGGGCGCTCATGCGATCACCTCCACGGCGAAACCGGCGGCAGTGCGGTGAATCAAGGCGCGTTGACCCTGGGCGACCAGCAAAGCGGCGAGCGCGCGAGCTTGAGCCTCGTTGGGCAGCGTGGAAACGGGACGGGTGACTTGCGGAAATAGGGCGCGGAAAGCGCGCAGGGTGATACCAGGCATGTGAAGCCTCCTTACTGAGCGTTAAGCCCGGCCCCGCTGTCAAACGGGGGTGGCGGGCGCATGGCAGGGTTGACAGACCGGCAGTAAGGTACCGGCAGCCCGAAGGCTCCCCACCACGGCCCGCCATAGAAGAAGGCGCACCAATGGCGTTTAACGGACGCAAAAAATGCCGCATATGGCGGCTATCCGCCTTACTGTTCAGCCTGTCAAAGCCGGTCGCGCTATTGAACACGACGCGATAATGGTGCGGGAATCGTGCGGGGCTGTCAAGCATGTGATTCACATATTGCGTTTGAGCGGTGCATTTCATCGGGATATAATGGCGCTGGATGATTGAATTTGGTTTTTGTAGTGCCCAAGGCCCTGGCAGGGGCCTTTTTATTTTTGGAGTGGTGATGCACGAATTATTTGGCGATGTGGCATGTCCTAAATGTGGCAAAGCGGGAGGCGTTAAAGTCAGGACGAGCCGCCCGGTAACTGAAAAATTTATCGAATATTATTTGCGTTGCAAACATTGCCAAGAAAAGATGAAAGCGGTCTGGTCGTTTGAAGGGAGTATTTGGCCAAGCAAACTTTGGGATGAGCAAAAGATACGCAGTGAATTTAAACCCTGGCAGGTGGCTGAGCATATTGATGAAATTCATAAGGTTTATATTGAGCGGGCTAGCGAAGCTAAGGCTAATATCGCTAGGCTTAAGGCTGAGCTGAAAGCGGCTAAGCTCGAAGCCGAGAAAGTTGACCAAACTTTTGATTTGTTGCTGAGCATCGGTCTTGAATATAATTTCAGTGAAACCTAACCCGTAGAAATGGCCCGCCCTCCAGCGGGCCATTTTCATTACTCCAAGACGCGGTGTTGAATCCGGCCGGGCGTCACGGTCAGCGCTGGCGGCGGCGCGGGTTTGGCCAAGCTAGACAGCGCGCGCAGCCGCTCTGGCGGTATCTGCGCGCCGCCCTTGATCGGCTGGGCCACGGTGCGCGGTTCGCCCTCCATCGTCTTGTACTGGTGGCAGCAGTCGTCATTGCTGCAGTTGTAGTAAATCTCCTTGGTGCTGGCGGTCAGCATGCGGCTGGTGCGCACCCGCGACATCGCGCCGCACAGCGGGCAGGGAAAGGCCATCTCCGTCTCCTCAGTCCACGATTTCCACTTCTTCAATCAGCGCGCAGGCGGCCAGATTCTCGATCACGTAGGCGTCGGCGCTGGAGTGGAAGAACAGCACGCTGTTGATGGACGGTTCTTCCTGATAGCGGTAGCGCACGGCGTGCTGATAGAAGTACAGGGACAGGTTGTCGAGTCGGGTAATCAGGATGCTGTCGCCAGGGAAGAAGGCGGCCGTAGCCGCTTGCAGGCCGCCCAGGCGCTGCTTATGGAACACCAGATCATTCCAAGGCTCGGCCTGGCCGCTGGGTTCGCATACCGCATCCGGCAGCAGGTCCGCGCCGACCAGCACCACCAACAGCGGATCATCGCGCCAGGCCGGTGCCAGCAGATTGTTCACCGCATGGCGCACCAGGCGGTGCAGGCTGCGGAAACGCTCACCTTCGCCGACGCGCACGCGCTCCAGGCAGGCTTTCGGCGCTTGCTCGCGGATCTGTTGCAGCCAGCCGATATTGACGTCCTGCAGCTGCGGATGCTGCTCCCGGTCAGAGTCCTTGGCGCGCACTGTGCCACGGAAGCCAATCATCACCCGGTCAAGCAGAATGCGGCGCTCCAGCGTCTGCCGCGCCCGCGCTTCGAACAAGGCTTGGTCCTGCGCCTCGTTCATCCAGGCGTCTAGCGTGGCGTAATCAAAGGCGGCGTCGAAGTTGGTCTGCTGGCAGACATACTGCGCCGGCCGCCAGGTCTGTTGCGCCGGCTGGCGCGGATGGCGGTTGGTGTCCACCGTGGCGGCCAAGGTGCCGGCGATGTCGAAGTTTTGCGAGCGGCCTTTGATCTCGGCCACCCCCAGCACATTGATGGCGGACAGCAGCCGGCTTTTGGCTTTCAGTGCCTGAATGCGGGCCTGCGCGGCTTGCGGCTCCGGGGCCGCATGGCAAATCCCTGGGGATTGATGCGCGTCCATATGGCTGAAGTAGCGGCCGATGAAGTGATCCAGGGCTTGGCGGGTCGTGTTTTGCATGATGGGGTGCTCGCTTAACGGTTGATCAGGGCTTGGTATTGCGCGTCGCGCTCGGCTTGATAGCGCATGCGGGTGATGGGGCTCTGGTGCTGGGTGGAGGGCGTCGCCAGCGCCGGCAGCGGCTTATTGAGCAGGGTCAGCAAGTCATCCGGTTCCGCCTGCGCGGCGGATTTCAGCGCCTGCTGCAGCTCGCCTGGCTGCAGCGCGGCATAGAGTTCATCGTGATTCCTGCGCAGCTCGGCGCGGCCGAACAGCCGTTCGATGCACGCCTTCGGCGCTTCAGCCAACAGCAGCGCCAGCACCGGCAGCTGTTGCCCCCATTGCGCGATCTGGTCGTCCAGCACCGCATCCCAATACTGGCGGCGTAGCGCGTCGCGCTCCTTGAGCAGGGCTTGGCGCTGCTCGAACAGCGCCTCCTGCTGCACTTCGGCTTGAATCTTTTCTTCCTCGGCGATCTTCAGCGTTTCTTCGGCCAATTCCAGATTGGCCATTTCCTTGCTCTTCAGCTCGCGCACTGCCTTGGTGGGGATGCCCAAGGTCGAGCGCATCGCCTGGCGGCAATCCTTGCGTGCCTGCTCGGCTTCGCTGCGCAGCGCTTCGGCGGTTTGGACACGGCGGGCGGCGTTGTCGGCTAGGGCCTGCCAGGCATTGAGGTCTTGCTCGAAGGCGGCCAGACGTTCAGTCAGGGCGGCGACGGCGAAAGCGACGGTTTCTTGGGTGTTGGGATTTTGAATATGCATGTTCTGAGTCCGGGTGCGTTGATTGGGGTTTTAGGCGTGGCGCGCCGCGATGCGATCCACCATCCAGGCGTCGATTTCAGACGACAGCCAGGCCACGCTTTTACCGCCCAGCGGCACCGGAGCCGGGAAGCTGCCGCGCTTGATGGCGTCGTATACCGACGAGCGGGACAAGCCGCAGGTGGAAATGACTTCCGGCAAGCGCATAAAGCGCAGCGGCTGGGCGTTGAGCGAAGGGGCGGTAGCGGTCATTTGGGTTGTCCTTATCGTTTGATCTGAATAGCGGTGGATGCAATCGGATACGCCGATCAGCGAATGCAGTATTTCAGAAATTTTAAATAGAGTTTGGCGATCGTGTTGTATGAAATCGCCACACAACAAAAAAATTTGAAAAGCCGGGAAAATGCGGTTTTGGCTATTGACGACAGCGGATGGATTTGAATCTTGCAGTGTATTTTTAGAATATCTGTACCGTATCGGACCAATACGGACTGCACCGGAAAATCTCGGCGGCAGATTTAAGCGGGAATAAATGGGGAAGGGCGGCAGCGCCAGTCAGCGGAAACGGTGACTGCATGCGTAGAGTGCATGAAAACGCATGAATTTTGGCAGCAAAAAAACAACACGCCAGGCCATACGGTGCGGGCCTGGTGCGGGTTCATGCAGGTGCATGATTAGCGGCACATGAAGCGTGGGGGCGAGGCGGGGCTTCGATAGCGCGCGCGGGGGGCAGGGGGCAAATGAGGCTGTTAAAGCCCGTAGTACGGCCCTTTATGGAAAAAGTGGGAGTATTACTTGAGCTTTGGCACTTGTACTCTGGTAGGGGCCGACCCAAAGTGGAAATTTCGTTTACGAAGGTGGGGTTTAGGTAGGCAGCGTTCTATGGAAAGACTGGAGTGCTGCATTAGGCTTATCTAATACTGTCGGTCTGTTAGAATTATTCATCTAGATTTTTAACCATGGCCGCAGCAATTATTTCAATAGTAGATTGCGCCTTTTCATCGAGAAGGCGTATGTCAGGCTTAAAATCTCCATTCCTAATCATGCTTGCCTCTGCTCTAAGGATTTTTTCGTCCAGATGGTTTAGATTGAGGTTTAGCCAATTTACGAGTTGTTGGAAATTATGAGCAGCAAGCTCTCCTTGCTTCTCTTTGTGATGCTGTCTCTTATACACATCTCCGAGCCCACGAGACTC
>NZ_JAELTR010000093.1:0-9060 GCF_016428945.1 Chromobacterium sp. ASV23 | reverse complement strand
TGATGTTGAAGCAAGGCACCATCGTCGATGCCACCCTGATCCACGCGCCCAGCTCCACCAAGAACGCCCAGGGCGAGCGCGATCCGGACATGCATCAAACCAGGAAGGGCAATCAGTGGTACTTCGGCATGAAGGCCCATATCGGCGTCGATGCCCAGTCCGGCTTGGTGCATCACGTGGCCGGCACCGCCGGCAATGTGGCGGATGTCACGATGGTCGATCAGTTGCTGCACGGCGAGGAAGTCGATGTGTTTGGCGACGCCGCCTTTACTGGCGTGCACAAGCGAGCCGAACACCAATCGCGAGCGGTGCGCTGGTGGATTGCGATGAGGCCCGGCCAGCGCAAAGTGCTGACCGACTCAGCCGATGACCGGCAGATCCAGCTGGTCGAAACGGTCAAAGCCAAGATTCGGGCCAAAGTGGAGCATCCGTTTCGGGTCATCAAGCAGCAGTTTGGCTACCTGAAAACACGCTACCGCGGCTTGAAGAAGAACACCGCACAACTGATGACGCTGTTTGGGCTGGCCAACATCTGGCTGGCGCGAAAGGCCTTGTTGGCGGGGATCTGAAAGGGGGGATGGCCGGGAATCGGGTCATCCTGGTGGTTGCCAGTCTGAAATCGGTGGATCTATTGCAGCCGAAACACCTGCGAGAAATTGCATTTCTGTTTGCGCGGCAGGTTGTTCAGACCTTCCCTAGTCGAACGGCAAGCCTGTTGATGATGGACGAAAACGAAAATGTCTAGAAAAGCCGCAGCAATTCAATGTGACAAATGAGCGAAATATGAAACTTTAGAGTTATTGCCGAATATACACTCTTTACGCTCTTCATCCAACTCAATAATCCACTTGAATATCATGATAAAACCCACCCACTCCCCCGCGTCCCGCTCCCTACCAAATAAACGCGATGAACCGCAAAAAAAAATAGAAGAACCACGCAATCCAAGGATCGACAAACCAACATTTTATCCACCAGGCATTCCAGAACAAATTGAAAATATCAGGGAATTATCCGGATGGGATGAAAATACAACAGCCTTACTGAAAATAATCGCCTCGAAACTACATCTCTCCGGAAAAATAGGCGACCATTTGCTTGAAGAGTTGATGCAATTCGATGGCAACAAACAACATAAAAAATCATTAACAGAAGATTTGAAATGCGCTTTACGGGACATTGCGGCAGAGTTGGAGAACAACCCTGATGAATATTATGAGGCTCTGTTCTATCAGTCAGTGGCCAAGATCAGCCCACAACCGCTGGTGCAGAACAACCACGCCGTTAAGGCGAGTCAGGACAACCACGCCGTCACGACGAGAATATTATCGGATATGGCTGATGGGGTGCTAAAAAACGTTGTATACAAACTGGTGATCGAATCGGTTCCCATCAAGGATCTGCACCAACTGAAAATAAACTATGACGAGTTGTGCAAAATTTACAACGATAATTATACGTCACAAGACAGACTGGAACGCCTGCACACCGCATTGGAACATCTGGATACTAATATTGCGAACCTTTGGGGGAAAAATCCTGCATTAGCACCCGCTCTGAAACCATTGCAAAGTTGCCTCGAAGCAATAATGCCTTGGCTGAAGAGTGTGAGCCATCAATGGCAGACCTTGGAGTACGGCATTCAGGAATACCAAAATCATTCGTCAGTATTTGATAAGTTTGGCGACTTATTGGCGATGACCAACACCATACTATCTGATCAGAAGTTACAAGATGTTATCGGGAAAACGAGTCTCGACAGCATCAGGCAGCATGTGAGTGCATTGGAACAGACCTTTGCGCAATTCAAACTTTTGCAAAATCTGCCTGACGATTCAGACTTACTCGATTATGTGAACATTCTGATTGCCAGCCCGCTGGCCCGACAGGCGCTGGACGCCTCCCTGCTGCAACTTGCGCAGGCACTGGCGTCGGTGAGAAGGGGCTACCCCAGCGAGGGTTCGCTGGACGCAAAAATAACATGGCTTACCAGCACCCTGGCCGAACCCGGGATTCTTTCGCATCTGGAAAGGTGGCTGGCGGACAAGCCCCAAGCGAACCAAATCATCCCTCTCCTCCATTTTGCCGGCCAACTGCGCCACTTTCCCATAGATGGCTCATTGTGCAGTCAGGCGCTGTGGCTGCTGCAGCAAGCGAGCGGTCACGCCCCGGCGCTGGCATGGACTCAGTCCTTTCAGGCTGAGTTGGGAACATCGACGGCATCCCTCGCGTTATTGAACCGCCTGTTAGCGATCAACCAAAACGCCGGATCCTGGTCTGGCCTGATGTTCGATTTTGCCAAGGAACTGGCCCCTTCCGCCTTGTGGCTGGCGGCTCGCAGCGCCGCCAACACCTTACTGCCGCAGGAAGCCGTGAGGAAACTGGAAAAGTTTTATCAGGAAAGTACCGCCAATGAAAGCTGGTATGACTGGAGCAAGCGCCTTGCGAGCAGCACCGCAAGTCTCGTCATACCCTCCGCCTTTGCTGCGCTGACACAGGATCCGCTAGCTGCCGCCACCATGCGCTACGCGCAAGCCATCGCGGATCACCGCTGCTTTGATGACACGTTGCGTTGGTTTGTCGCCAACGACCCAAGCGATGACAAACAGTTGCAGTTCGTGTACGGCCAATACTTGAACGCCATGTTGATGTGGGAGGCTTACCAAGCCTTCAACAGCAGCACCCCTGAAGCAGCCGATAATGCCCTGTGCCAATTAGCTGCAAAGCTTAAGGAGTACGGCGTCGTCAAGCATTATCCGCAGCTGGAGACGTTGATTGATCTGATCCCGCTGCTGCCAGCACTCCGGGAGGCGCAGCGGGAGGTCGGTGCACTACGCCCTGCCGACACTTGGCTTGCATGGGCCAGTCAATGGCTGGACGCGCTTGCCGGCAGCCAAAACAAGAACATGCAGGAACTGAGGGAGAAACTGTCAAGGAAGGTTGAGAACTGGCTGGCGGACGCTGCGATGTCAGCTTGCGGGACCGTAATAGAAAAATCGCGTGAAGGACTCGGTTCGCTCTGGGCCGCCTTGCCCTCAGTGCGCGATCCTCTCACCTTCCCCACTGCGCTGGCGGATGATGGCGACAGGACTTCCTTCTCACCTGATCATGTTCAACAAGCTTTCACGCTGGGTGAATTTGGGCGAGCGGCAGACATACTTGAACAGATGACCTCTGAGAAACAGGCGGCATTCACCAGTCGCTACCCAGAAACGGCTGCGCTGCTCAAGGATAGAATGACGGGAACACACACCGGTGACGTCACGAGAAGCCTCGGCCCAATGCAGCTGGGTCTGAGCACCCCCCTCCCCAGGGAGGAGGGTGCGGCTGCCACGGTAGCCTCCCGCAGCAACGGGGCGAATTGGCAACTTGGAGCAGGCTTAGGACTGGAAGCAGTCGGCTTGGCGGCCATCGCTTATGGTCTGTGGCAGGCCAGACAAGCAGGACGGGTTGCCGCTCCTGCCACTGACGACATCGAGGCGACGTTGATAAATGATTCCAACGATCAGGGCAAGGATGTGGGAAGTTTGACCCAGTCCAGTCTTATCGCCAAGGCGGCTCCAACCGTTCCGTCTTCGCTGGGCAATCGATTGATGGAGCAGAAAATTCCCCTGCTGCTGGGGTTGGCTGCAGTGACGACGGGAGCGGGCGTACTGGGGCATTACGCGTGGTCTCGCCGTGGCGTGGACGATCCCTCACCTGCAAGCGACAGCGACTATCAAAAAGCGTTGGCCATCTTCCAGGAAAATCCGGTTCCTGATCTGGACTTTCTTTTTTATGACGAGCTGGCAGATACCCCCCCCGAGGGTGGTGCCACTGCCACTGCCACCCGCACGAGCGAGATGGTGTCCGTCGAGACGCTCCTAAGCCGGCGCAAGAGGAACGCCGACACAGACAGCGCGTCAATCCAAACTCGTATCGATAGGCTGCTCCGCGAGGAGAGGCTGAGCGACTATGGGCCAATACGCGCACTATTCGAGGGCGTGAATCAGAGTAGCGATGTGAAACACCTCATTAAACATCAACGGCCTCAGTCTGAGATCAATGTTATGAAATTACTCAAGGCTATTGAGCTCTACGACATGATTCCTAAATTTTTTGATGACGAAACCATTGAGAAATGCCGTCCCATCATTGATGGCTTGTGGCAAATTGCAGACAATCTGTCTGATGAATATGGCCGGTCCAAAGTAGCGGAATACAAGAAAGCCTTTTTAATTCAAAGCGCAAAACAAAAATCGGCTGCGGGGCAGGGCACCTCTTTGACTTCAACTCCGGAAGCCGCTGTGACGACTGAGGCGCCAAGGGTGTCGGCGCAGTTGCTCAGCGACTTCGAACGCTATGGCCGAAAAACTTTGGAGGACCTCGCCAAGGCGTACAGTCCCATTTTGAATCCATCTGATTTCATTGATAAATTTATCGAAGAAGGGATACGGCGCTTCGAGAAGAGCAAGGGTATTTCGCTTGGCGGATTGGGGCCAAACAGCGGAATCAACGTAAATGCTAGACACGTCATTAGTAATGTAGGAGGAGGCTCCATCCAGACCGATTATGTCTACACTCACTCGTTGAAAGATATTATTACCGGCCACTATTTGTATGAGTACAGATCAGGCCCGCTGAACGACTGGAGGCTCAATGTTGCCAATCCAATATACAAGGAGCTGATAGCATCGCTCAAAACGGATGATTTATCCTCCAAGATGGTGCAGGCGCTGTCAAATTATCGCAACAATCCAGATAATCGTTCTATATTAACGACGCATTATCAGAATATGCTTAGAGAACGATGCGAAAAGTATAAGGAAAGCCCAAATAAGATTCCCGCATATGAAGAAGCCGTGCAAAAATTTTTGAACGGGGAAATCCAGGCAACGGAAGTAACGTTTAATAAACATAAATTAAATGGCGTGTTCTTCATTCCCCTAGCCCCCCCCAACAGCCAACGCGGGGTACTTTTCAGCGTGGATGATCCAAATTTTTTCCATGTCAGTGACAAAAATATTGCCTATGATGGACTTTTTGGCAGAGCAACCGCTGTCGTACCATCGATGCCACTGACAACAGATTTCAAGGACTGGGTTCTTAGTAAACTACCGGTCTATTACGCCAGTGAATATAAACACAGCCCGCTTTCCATGTTCGAGAGCTCGGTAAAATACCACCATAACGATTTTGCTCCGGAGGTTCCTGAGGTGGTGAATCCCTTCGGATACACCGCAAGCCGTAATCCACCTGATCTGGCCAATAAGCTATTCGATGGATTCATGGAGCGCCTGGATTCAGATATCGATAAGTTGTTGTTCACCAGATCCGAGCAGATTACTGAAGAAACGCTGGAAATGGCCAAGGGGGTTCTGGCTGTTTTCAGTTCGGTATTGGCTTTCGTTCCCTGCACGGGCCCGCTGCTGAGCCGCATCTCGCTATTTATGACTAACCTGGCCATTGATACAGCATATGTAACAGCTACAGCGATGCAGGCTCAGCAAGCCAATAGACCGGAAGATGCAGCCGCCTATCGCAACGAAGCCATCATTGCCGGCGTCGTGGGCGGCTTGGTGGCCGTGCCGTCAGGCGTTCAAACGACCCGGGAGGCCGCCCGCCAAGCGCGCATCCTACGACAACAGGTCAAGACGGCATCGGCTAGCGCAATCCCTTCGCTGTTGAAGCATATGAACTGGGAAAAACTCATGGACAGCCGCAAGATTGATCTCCTGGCCGATACCATGAAGAACAGCGAAACCGCCAAAGAACTGGCTCGCTTAACCAGCGCCGATGCAGTCGAACAATCGATACGGCGGAACTTGCAACTGGACGGCCTGGGCCAAGCCAAGTCCCGATTCACCTGGGGAAAATTGCCCGCTGAACAGGCACAGGTTCAACGCAGGCTGAATTCCGACCTGACGCGCTTGCAAGACGCAACAAGACAACTTGACTGGATCCGCGAGCAGAAGCCGATCATCCCGCGCCGTACTTTGTCTGGCGGTCCGGAAGATGCAGCAGCTCGCTGGATCGTCAGCCGCAGCCGTACTGCCTCCACGGGTGTCGATACCGTGGCGCAGCCGCGCATACGGCAAGCGCTCATAGACTTTCGGCAGGCCGACTTGCTCGATTTTGATACCCTTGAGCGCATTCACAATGCCGTCTACATGCCTCCCCCGGGTCAACAGGCGCGCACATTCCGTTCCAGCAGCGATCCTACGTTCATGGGTTCTGACATCGCTCGTGCCGGCTTCAAGCGCGCGCTGGGCGATATTCGAATCAAGGTTCAGGCCGGGGAAATGGACTTGAGCGAGGCGCTTTATACGGTTATTACACGCTACCACCCCTATGGCGATGGCAACGGCCGTACGGCGCGGACCGCCTACGCGCTGGCGCAATTGCAAAATCAGCAACCGGGGACCGCCTTCAAGGCACTGACCGAATTTGCCGAAGAGGTACTCAATCCCCCTCTCGGTCAGTCCGTGAATACGGGAACCCTCCATGAACAATTACGGGTGCTTGTTAATCGGGAGCCAGAGGCTTTGCCGGAAGAAATGACGACTTACCTGTCAGAACTGCGGCAAATCCCCGAGATCAATGCCAAGATGCTGAGTCCACTGCAAAACTGCGAGGCCATCGTGGACGACGCCGTCAAATTCATGCGGAGCAAGGGTATGGATAACATCCGGTATCGTGGGATGTATCTCTGGGCCAATGGCAGCGACAACCTCCCCGGAAACCACTTTGTGGTTCTTGGCGATATAAACGGCGAAACTTTTGTATTCGACTTGACGGCAGCCCAGTTTTCCAATAAGGGCATGCCCTCGCTTGATCAACCGCTGATTCTGCGCGAAGCCGACTGGGCGAAGCGTTACGAAAGCGCGACCACCACCAAACTGATCAAATATAAAGACTTCGACCGTTTTAATGATGCTCGCCATGCCTTCAACTCGATAGACCAGCGACTACCAGATGAGCTGATCGATGGGGCCTACGTGTTGGCGAAACCCAGATGGTACAAGGCATAGTGTTTAGTCCCGTGTAATCACCCTATGGCTCGGTGTTATCTTCTGCAGACAACCCGAGCCATTTTTGATGAACACCAACAGGAAATTTATTGGGAGTGGGGCATCAATCTCAACTGAACCATGAAAATGAGCGAAATATTAAATTCTAGAATGGCTAAATTGATATCATTTAACCTCATTCCTAGATAAATTTAAAGTTTGCCATGCCAAATACAAAATTGACAATGGATGTTAAGTACAAGCTGGATTTGCTAATCAACTCCGTGCGCCAGACGCATAAAAAAAATAGTACAGAAAAAACCAAGGATGCAATTGGACAGGTCTTGAAAGCATGTTCAAATACATGCTTAGAAAAGGGGGTATCTGTAAAAGGCATGAAGAATATGCTTCACATGTCTAGTCTATGGGAGGTAAAGCATGCTTGCACATATGTCATGGAAAATCTTCCTGACCCATACGGATCTAATAATATATCTTGCGACACAAAGGAGCGAAACGATAAATTCAAATGTGAACTTAATTTCATGATCAAAGGCGTAGAAAATAGAATAAAATCTGAATGGGCTATTTTCAATGCTTGCGAACAAGAGTCAGCAGCTACAGGCAGAGTCAATTACAACTTCAGAAATCAATTAATGGAAAGACTAAGGGATCCAATTGATAGCAATGTTGATCTGCCCCCGTCAGCCGTACCAGCAATCAGGAGAGAAGTCCTAGGTTTGCATGGTGGTGGAACCCGCTGATCTTTGGCTTGCTACTTGTGCCTGGCGATGGCGTGCCGCAAATTCCGCTGGCGGTATCCGGCCAATCAATCCATGGGGACGGACTTGATTGTAATCGTCCCGCCACGTGGAGATGATCTGCCTGGCCTCCGCCAGCGAATCAAAGACATGCTCGTTCAGGCATTCATCGCGGAATCTGGCATTGAAGCTTTCGATGTAACCATTCTGCATCGGCCGGCCCGGTTGGATCAGGATGTGGCGGATACCGCGGCTTTGCGCCCAGCCCATGAATGCCCGGCTGGTGAACTCTGGCCCATTGTCCGTCCGGATCGCTGACGGATAGCCGCGAAATTGCGCCGCCTGATCCAGCATCCGCGTGACGTACTGGCCGGACATCGAGAAATCCACCGCAATCCGCACCGCTTCGTGGCTGAAGTCATCGGCGACCGTCAGGCATTTCAAGCGCCGACCACTGGCTAACTGGTCGCTGACAAAATCCATGCTCCACACCTCATTCCACTGCGTAGCGGCTTGCAGCGGCGTGCGCACGCCGGTCAGCTTGCGCCGACGATTACGCCGCCTCACCGCAAGGCCTTGTTCGCGATACAAGCGGTACACCCGCTTGTGGTTGATGCCCGGAAACTCGACGCGCAATAGGTCATGCACCCGCCGGTAGCCAAAGCGGCGGCGCGCGTGGGCGATATCGACGATGCGCGCGGTCAGCTGATGCGTGAGTGGATCCGTTTGCGGCGGATGTCGCCAGGCATCTCGGGAAAGCCCCACAAGCCGGCAGGCGCGGCGTTCCGACACTGCCAGTCCGCTACTCAGCATGAGGCGGATGGCCTGCCGCTTGGCTTGCGGGGCTAGCGCTTTACCCCGAAGGCGACCTTGAGGGCTTCGATATCGAGGTGGGCTTCGGCCAGCAACTTCTTGAGACGGGCGTTCTCGGCCTCCAGATCGCGAGCGCGCTGCAGCTCGGGGACGTTCATGCCGCCATATCTGCTGCGCCATTTGTAGAAGGTGGCTTCGGAGAAGCCGCCTTGGCGGCAGACCTCCTTGATGGCCATGCCGAGTTCGGCTTGCTTGAGAAAGCCGATGATCTGCTCTTCGGTGTATCTGCTCTTCTTCATATCCGTCATTTTCCTTCAAGTGACGGACTTCTCTCTACTTTTGATTGGTAGGGGCTGAGGGGAGCAGATCAGCAGACCTCCTTGATGGCCATGCCGAGTTCGGCTTGCTTGAGAAAGCCGATGATCTGCTCTTCGGTGTATCTGCTCTTCTTCATATCCGTCATTGTCCTTCAAGTGACGGACTTCTCTCTACTTTTG